>JAYUKK010000201.1:0-3111 GCA_043764515.1 Microbacterium sp. | reverse complement strand
ACGCGCGGCGAGCACGTCGGCGCCGAGCATCGTGGCGTCGAGCAGCACCGGCTGGCCATCCTGTGCCCGCATCTGGCGCGCGATCGCGCGCGCCACGATGTCGCGCGGCGCGAGCTCGGCGCGCGGGTCGACGTCGAGCATGAAGCGTCGACCCTCGGCGTCGAGCAACGTGGCTCCCTCACCGCGTACGGCCTCTGAGACAAGCCCGCCGCCCGAGAGCACCGTGGGGTGAAACTGCACAAACTCGAGGTCAGCGATCGCGGCCCCCGCGGCGTAGGCGAGAATCACGCCGTCGCCCGTAGAGACCGGCGGGTTGGTCGTGTGGCGGTAGAGCCGCCCATTGCCGCCCGTCGCGAGTACGACCGCATCGGCGTCAACGCTCTCGACCCCGTTCGGGCCCTCGACAACGGCGCCCGAGATCGCACCGTCGCGAACGATGAGCGACACCGCGCGGGCGAACTCGCGAGCACAGATGCGCCCCTCGCGCACCGCGGCAGCCAAGGCTGTCTCGATCACGCGTCCGGTGGCGTCGCCGCCCGCGTGCAGCACGCGGGCGACAGAGTGCGCCGCCTCGAGCCCGCGAGCCCAGTCGCTCACCTCGGTGTAGGGAGCCACGGCGCCCACCGCCGGGTCGAAGGCCACCCCGAGGGCGACGAGGTCGTGCACCCGGGCGGGTCCTTCGGTGCAGAGCACCTCGACGGCGGCGGGATCACTCAACCCGGCCCCGGCGATGAGCGTGTCGTGTGCGTGCAGCGCCGCCGAGTCGTCAGGAAACACCGCGGCCGCAATGCCGCCCTGCGCCCACGCGGTTGAGCCGGCGGTCAGCACGTCTTTCGTGACGATCGTGACGTCATGCCTGCGGGCGGCGCGCAGCGCAGCGACGAGGCCGGCCATGCCGCTACCGATGACGAGAATGTGGGCCATGGTTTAGTCCCTCGGCTTCGCGGCGAGCATGCGCTCGAGAGCGAGCTTGGCGTCGGCCTGCACACCCGCGTCGACGACGATCTCGTTGACGACCCGGCCGGCGACGAGCTCTTCGACCACCCACGCGAGGTAGCCGGGGTGAATGCGGTACATCGTCGAGCACGGACAAATGACCGGGTCGAGGCAGAAGATCGTGTGCTGCGGGTACTCTGCCGCGAGCCGATTGACCATGTTGACCTCGGTGCCGATCGCGAACGTGGTCGGCTCGGTCGCGCCGGCGACGGCGCGCCGGATGTAGTCGGTCGAGCCCGCTTCGTCGGCCGCATCCACGACCTCCATGGGGCACTCGGGGTGCACGACGACGCGCACTCCCGGGTAGTCAGCGCGCGCTTGCTCGACCTGGGCAACGGTGAAGCGCTTGTGCACGCTGCAGAAGCCGTGCCACAGCACGACGCGTGCGTCGAGCAACTGCTGCTCGGTCGAGCCGCCGAGCGGCTTGCGCGGGTTCCACATCGGCATCTGTTCGAGCGGCACGCCCATGGCCTTCGCGGTGTTGCGGCCGAGGTGTTGGTCAGGGAAGAACAGCACGCGCTGACCCCGCTCGAACGCCCACTCGAGCACGGTCTTGGCGTTCGACGACGTGCAGACGATGCCGCCGTTCGCGCCGCAGAACGCCTTGAGCGCGGCCGACGAGTTCATGTAGGTGACGGGGATGATGGGGGCGCGGCCGTCGGCGTCGGGCTCTGCACCGTAGACGCTCAGCAACTCGTCCCACGCTGCTTGCACCGAGTCGATGTCGGCCATATCGGCCATCGAGCATCCCGCCGCCAGGTTCGGCAAAATCACGCGCTGCTCGTCGCGCGCGAGGATGTCGGCTGTCTCAGCCATGAAGTGCACGCCACAGAACACGATGTACTCAGCGTCGGGCTTCGTGAGCGCGGCGTTAGCGAGCTGGAACGAGTCGCCGAGGAAGTCAGCGTGCTGCACCACTTCATCACGCTGATAGAAGTGGCCGAGAATGACGAGGCGGTCGCCCAGAGTCTCTTTCGCGGCACGGATGCGAGCGTGCAGGTCGTCGTTCGACGCGTCTTGGTACTCGCTCGGCAGAGCGCCCTGGCGCGGCGAGCCGGTCGGGATGACGTCGTGCATCGACGAGCCGGGGCCATAGCCGGGGGTCGTGTCGAACGCCCAGGGGCCCTGGTCGAGCTCGGGCGTGCAGGTCTCACCCGGCGCCTGCCCGTTGGTGATGAGACGGATGGTCGTGGCGACAGAGGCGTCAATCGTGGTCATGCCGAGATCCTTGCGGGTGCGGTGGTGCCGAATGGTGTGGCTTTGGTCAGGGGGCCCGCGTCAACGAGTTCGACGTCGCCCGTGTAGCGATAGAGACGAGGCGGGCGATGGCGACCGCCCGTGACGACCTCCCCTGTGGGCTCAACGACGCCGCTCGTCTCCATTTGCCGCCGAAAGTTGGCCGGGTCGAGCGGCTTTTGCAGCACGGCCTCGTAGACCTCGCGCAGTTCGGCGAGCGTGAACCGCGGGCCGAGGAAGGCGTGGGCGATGCGCGAGTATTCCATCTTCGTGCGCAGGCGCCACAGGGCGTAGTCGACGATGAGGTTGTGGTCGAACGCGAGGTCGGGAAGATCGTCAGCGGCGAACCACCGCACGTTGTCGCCGAGCGTGACCCGTTCGGCTTCGTCGGGCCGCACGAGGGCCCAATAGACGATTGAGACCATGCGCTGGTCGGGAGAACGATCGACATCACCAAACGCATAGAGCTGTTCGAGATACGTGGGCTCAAGGCGCGTGGTCTCTCCGAGGTTGCGACGCGCGGCGCCCTCGAGGCTTTCGTCGGTGAGCACCATTCCACCGGGCAGTGCCCAGCGCGCCAGGAACGGTTCGCGCGTGCGGCGCACGAGCGGCAGCCACACTTGCGGAGCGCCCGTCTCGTCAGCTCGGAGCGCGAAAATCACGGTCGAGACGGCGAGCCCAATCGCGGTTGTGCTGGTCATGGATGCTCCTTCCGCTCGAGCCCGTTGCGCCGCGTTACCCGTTGTTAAAGTCAGGGTGACCTGAAGGCAGTGTAGCACTTTGGGTATGAGTGACACGAACAGGAGTCGTTCAGGGTTCGCGCCCGGATGACGGCGCGGAGGGCATCCACCACGAGAATGGACCCGTGGACGAGGTCTT
>JAYUKK010000200.1:0-3120 GCA_043764515.1 Microbacterium sp. | reverse complement strand
TGATCGATGGTTTTGACGGCTATTCGGGCGGCGCGATCTACTCAGACTCAATCGGCACCTTCACCATCACCGGTTCAGAATTCACCGGGAACTCGGCGTCGTATCTCGGTGGTGCCGTGTTCGGGTACGCCGTGCTGACCGAACAGAGCACCCTCTCCAACAACAGCGCAGGCGGAGGCGGCGCGCTCTACGCGGCATTGATGGCGAGTCTCGAGTCGACCTACTCCGACAACAGTGCTGAGTACGGTGGCGGCGTCATGGCGCTCGCCTACGCGGCCAGCATCGGCTCGACCTTCGTCGGCAATGAAGCCAGCTTCGCGGGTGGGGCTATCGCGAGTGGCCTGGGCGGCGGCGGCGGTTTGGGCGGTTACGGCAGCGTGCAGAGTCTTAACTCGACGTTCGTTGACAACACCGCAGTAGAGTTCGGCGGCGCAATCCTGGCGGATTACGGCCAGGTTTCGCTCTCGACCTTCCTCAACAACCAGGTTGATTCGAGCGGAGAAGGCAACGCGATTTACCTCTTCGCCGACGAGTCGGAGATAGAGATCGCTGGCAACGTCTTCGCGGGCACCAGCTCGGCGGCGCAGTTGGGCGCTGAGCCGCTTGGCGCCTATAGCGACCTGGGCGGCAACGTCTTCAGCACCGCTCGCGCCACTGAAGCGGCTCTCGTGGCGCCGCACCCGAGCACCCTATTCTCTCGCTCGGTTACCTCGCTCTTTGGGCCGAGCCCCGCTCTCACCGCGAACGGCGGCACGACGGCGACCGTCGCGCTTGTGAGTGGCAGCCCGGCCATCGACGCGGTTCCGCCGGAGACGCTCGACCAGATCGATTTCCTCCCGACGTCGGCGTTGGCATCCGCCGCGGCGGAGCTTCAGAGTGTCGCTGACCTGACTGCTGCTGCCGCCGATGCGGGTCTCGATCAACGCAACATCGAGCGAACCGGCTTTGCTGACGCGGGCGCTTTTGAGTTCGGCGATGCCGAACTCGCGGCCACCGGTAGTGACGCAACAACGAACGGTTGGCTTGCGGCACTCGGAGCAATGCTTCTCGGTTCGGGCGTGGCCGCGGCTCTCGTCGCCCGTCGGCGCTCGCGCACAGCATCCAAGTCGTACGCTCCCTAACGATCTCGCGCTAGACTCGCTCGCACATCCCCCAACGACGAGGAGTGCGGAGTGAGCCACAAGCGTGCCGTCACCCTGGCCGAGCTGCTACCGCAGCCCATCCAGGGCATCCAGAGCCTGAAAGACACCTACGGCGAGTGGGATGTTCACGAGAGCCAACACGTCGATGTCGAGCACGTGCAGGCTGTACTCGGTGAGCTCGTCGAGCGCCTCGACGACAACTTCCCCTACTTTCACCCGCAGTACGCGGGGCAGATGCTCAAGCCACCGCACCCTGTTGCCGTCGCCGCCTACCTCGCGACGATGCAGCTCAACCCCAACAACCACTCGATCGACGCGAGCGCTGCGACGACGCGCATGGAGCACGAGGTGCTCGACCAGCTCGCGGCCATGTTCGGCTACACGTCGGACAACAACGTCGACTACATGGGGCATCTCACCACGAGTGGCACCACCGCCAATCTCGAGGCGCTCTGGGTGAGCCGCGAGATCTCGCCTGGCAAAGCAATCGCGCATTCGGCGGATGCCCACTACACGCACTCGCGCATGGGCGAGGTGCTCGGCATCGACACGGTGGGTATTCCGACCGAGGCCGACGGTCGCATGAGCCTCGACGCCCTCGAGCGTGAGCTCGCCACCGGGCGCATTGGCGTGGTGGTCGCCACCCTCGGCACGACGGGGCTCGGCGCGGTGGACCCGCTCGCTGACATCATCCCGCTCGCCCGCCAGCACGGCGCTCGCGTGCACGTCGACACCGCCTACGGCGGATTCTTCACGATCATCGCCGACGAGCTCGACCCCGAGACGGCCCGGCACTTCCGCGCCATCGCGCAGGCCGACTCGGTGGTCGTCGACCCCCACAAGCACGGCCTGCAGCCCTATGGCTGCGGTGCGGTGCTGTTCAATGACCAGTCGATTCTGCGGTTTTATCACCATGAGTCGCCGTATACCTACTTCGCGAGTACCGAGCGGCACTTCGGCGAGATTCAACTCGAGTGCTCGCGGGCGGGCGCCAGCGCCGCGGCGCTCTGGGCCACGCTCAAGGTGTTTCCCCTCACGATGCAGGGCCTCGGCGCCATCGTGCTGCCGGGCTACCGGGCAGCCCAGACCTGGCACGGGCTCATCGCCGCGTCAGACATTTTGCAGCCCTACCAGCGCCCCGAGCTCGACATCATCACGTACCTGCCGCGCGTGCGCCGCATGTCGGAGCTCGATCGGGTGAGCCACGCGATCTTCGAAATGGCCGCCGATACGACGAGGCCGCAACAGACACACCTCGCGACCTATGTGGTCACTCCTGGCCAGCTCACGGCGCGCGGAATCGCCCTTGAGCCTGATGTCGACCGCGCCCGCATCATGCGCAGTGTGCTCATGAAGCCCGAACACGAACCACTCATTCCCGAAATGCACCACCACGTGTCGATGTGGTCGCGTCGCGCCTACGAGGCGACGCACTAACGTCGGTTCGTCGTCAGCCAGCGGATGCCGGGAGCACCCGCGCGCGCACCACGCTCGCCGGCAGGGGCGTGGTGATGATGAGCGGCATGCTTCCGGTCGCGGTGGCGACGGCCATCGGGGGCTCGGGCGTGAGCGGTGAGCGCGCCACGGCATCGCCCGCCGTCACCCACACCGGCGGCGCGGGCGGGGCGTTGGCCTCGAGGTCGGCGCGACCGTCGTCTGTCGCGGAGGGGTTCACGGGGTCGAATTTCCATCGCTCGAGATCGGCACCGAATAGCTTCTTGGCGCGGCGCGGCTTCTCACTCCAGGTGACGAGCCGGTCACGGTACTCGGCGAGCGTCTGCTGCGCCTGAAACTGGAAGCCGGCGGAGTCGCGCTTCATGGCGGAGAGTTCGTGAGCTGCCCAGGTCGCGGCGAGCCCAGCCCCCGCGATGGGCAGCAGGCGGATGCGCGTCTCGGCTTCCGCGATGAGGTGGTCGAGTTGGGTGCGATCAGTGTCGGTGAGCGCGTTCCACGTCGCCGCACGACGGCCGGCCAGCAC
>JAYUKK010000199.1:0-10793 GCA_043764515.1 Microbacterium sp. | reverse complement strand
CGGCGTAGACAGCGACCGTGGCGATGCCAGAGTCGCGCGCGGCGCGGATGACGCGAACGGCGATCTCGCCTCGGTTAGCGATGAGAATCTTCGTGATGCGGGCCATGGTTCACCAGCCTAGGGGTGCACACGGCCCCCGCGTTTGGCGAGCCTCGACAAAAGGGATGCGATTCGCTTAGCGGTTCCAGAGATCGGTGTATCGGCCGCCCAGCTCGTGCACGAGCTTGCGCAGCAGTGGTACCGAGAGCCCGACGACGCTGTGCGGGTCACCCTCGATGCGATCAATGAAGCCAGCGCCCTTCGAGTCGATCGTGAATGCGCCCGCGACGCTCAAGGGCTCGCCGGTGGCGATATACGCATCGATCTCGGCATCTTCGATGTCGTCGGCGAAGTGCACGGTGGCCCGCGAAGCACGGCCCGCCGCGGCCCGCAGGGTGCCCCCGCGGTGGTCGATGAGCCAGTGCCCCGAGTGCAGTACCCCGCTGCGCCCGCGTTGCCGCAGCCAGCGTTCCCGCGCGATTGCGGGCTCGTGCGGCTTGCCGAACACTGTGCCGTCGAGCTCGAACGCCGAGTCGCCGCCGAGGATGAACCCATCGAGGTCCGATGGCGCGAGCCCGGCCGAGGCCAGCAGCACGGCGTCGAGCACGGCCTCCGCCTTGAGGCGAGCCAGAAGCTGCACCATCTCGTCCGCCGGCAGTCGACCCTCGGGATGCGCGGCGGCAGCCGCATCCACCGCGGCCTCTTCGTCCACCCCCGGTGCGATCGCAATGGGGTCGATGCCCACGGCGCGCAATGTTGCAAGCCGTGCCGGAGAAGTCGAGGCGAGGTAGAGGCGCACGCTTTGATGCTACGGGCCGCGCCTAGGCTGGGGGGATGGGCGAACACATCGGAACGATCATCGAGCTGGCTGTCGACAAGATTGCGCACGGCGGCATCTCGATCGGCCGTCTCGACGGCCGCGTGGTGTTCGTGAGCGACGCGATTCCCGGCGAAACGGTGCGGGCGCGCGTGAGTGACGATCGCAAGAAGAGCTTCTGGCGGGCCGACGCTGTCGAGGTGCTGCAGCCCAGCGAGCACCGGCGCGACCACGTGTGGTCGGCGGCGGCGATCGACCGCGACCCGCGCGGGCGTGCGGGCGGTGCCGAGTTTGGGCACATCGCCCTGGCCCACCAGCGCGAGCTGAAGCGGCAGGTTCTCGCCGAGTCGCTGCAGCGTATGGCGGGCATCGAGAGCGACGTCGTGGTCGAGCCGCTGCCGGGCGACCCAGCGGTGAACGGTCTGGGCTGGCGCACGCGCATTCGCCTGCACATCGACGACCAGGGCCGCCTCGGCCCCATGGCATCGCGCTCGCACTCGGTGATTCCGGTAACGGATGTCCCCCTCGCGACCACCGCCGTGCAGGCCGCGACGCCCTTCGCCGAACGGTTCACCGGAATCGAGACTCTCGATGTGATTGCGCCGACGACGAGCGAACCGCGACTCGTGATTGGCGAGCAGAAGCCCACCGTCATTCGCGAGCTCGTGGGGGAGCGCACGTTCCAACTCGACGACACGGGTTTTTGGCAGGTGCACCGCTCGGCCCCCGTCGCGCTCTCCCGCGCTGTGCAGGAGGCAATTGATGAGTCGCTTTTTGACCCGCGCGCGGAAAACCTCGATCTCTATGGCGGGGTTGGCCTGCTTGCGGCCGCCGTTGCCGACCGCTTCGGGCCCGAGACGCGCATCACGAGCGTTGAGTCCGACGAGCGCGCGACCGACCACGCGAGCGAGAACCTCGCCGAGTGGCTCGGTGCCTCTGCTGAGACAGGCCGGGTTGACCGATGGCTGCGCGAGCGTGACGCCGGCGCCTCGGCCGCCGATCGCGATCGACTGCGTGCGGCAACAATCGTTCTCGATCCGCCGCGCTCGGGTGCCGGATCCGAGGTCATGACCTTGCTCGGGCGCCTCGCTCCGGCGCAACTTGTCTACGTCGCGTGCGACCCTGTAGCGCTGTCTCGGGATGTCGCCCTGGCCGCCGAGGCGGGCTATCGACTCGCGCGTATCCGGGCTTTCGATCTCTTTCCTCACACGCACCACGTCGAAGCCGTCGCGACTCTCGTTCGCGACTGAGCGCGGGAGCACCGCCACCCTGCGAAGGGGCGCGGACGGGGCAGGGAATGAGCCCCGCGCCGGATGCCGGGCCCGGCTAGCATGGAGGCCACGCGGCCCCCATCCCGAGCCGCGGGTGTCACCTTGGAGAGTGAAGGGCTCGGTTCTGGTCTCGTGGTTGTTGTGATCAACAAACAGGTGCGCGTCGCGATCGTCGACGACCATGAGTCGGTACGTCTTGGCCTGCAGGCAGCGTTCACGAACGCGGGGTTCGACGTGGTCTCCACGTCGGCCAGCGTGTCGGAGCTGGTTGAAGCGCTCGATGGTCGTGAGATCGACGTGGTCGTACTCGACCTCTCGCTCGGTGACGGCTCGAGTGTGACCGAGAACGTGAAGGCCGTGCAGTCGACCGGTTCGGCTGTGCTCGTGCACTCGATCGCCGACCGGGTCGTGAGCGTGCGCGAGGCGCTTGCCGCCGGTGCGGCAGGAGTGATTCCGAAGTCCTCCGCGACGAGCACCGTCATCGCCGCGGCAGAGACAGTCGCGCGCGGTGAGGTTCTCAACAATCTTGAGTGGGCGAGTGCGATCGATGCCGATCGAGACTTCGCGAAAGCCCAGCTCGGTCGCCGCGAGCGCGAGATTTTGCACTTGTATGCCAGTGGCTTGCCGCTCAAGCGTGCCGCGGAGCAGCTCGGAATTGGATACTCGACGGCGCGCGAATACCTCGACCGAATCCGCACGAAGTATGTCGAGGTCGGGCGGCCGGCGCCGACCAAGGTCGACTTACTGCGCCGCGCAGTCGAAGACGGAATCCTTCCTGGCCTTGACCCAGACGGCGATGAGTCGGCCTAAGCGGCTCGCACCGGCTGCCGTCGCGGGCAAGCCGCAGCGCAGCCCTCTGAGCCGCCGCCGGGTCGACACGGTTCTGTCGCGATCGGTGGCGTGGTTCGGCATCTTATTCGGGCTTCAGGCGCTGCCATTGTTGTTCGGGCAATACTCGATCGGCCAGCCGCTGTGGACTGTGATTGCGGTCGGCGTGCTGTACAGCGCGATGCTTGTCGCCCTGGTCTGCTCGACGATCAAGCGGTGGGTCATCGGCTCTCACCAGTTAGTGGCATTCGTCTATGTCGTCGCGTTGGTGACGTGGCCGTTCTTCCTCGCCGATCCGTCGGTGCCTCAGCAGGGCGATCACTGGCTCTATCAGCTGACGACAGTGGCGACCTCATCAGCGGCCATCGGATTCCGTCGGCGTGCGGCGCTGGTGTATCTCGTCGTTGTCCCCCTCATCTACGGGGTCATCCGGGCGACGCCTCAGGGTGGGGGCGGCCCCTGGGAGCTCGGACTCTTCAACGCCGTCTACGCGATCATCTTGGGTGGCGCTGTGCTCGTGATCATTGTGATGACGCGCGCGGCGGCCACGTCGGTCGACGAGGCACAGGGAGCGGCCCTTGACCGCTACGCGCGCGCTGTGCGTGAGCACGCCACCGACATCGAGCGGGTGCATGTCGATTCGATCGTGCATGACAGCGTGCTCACGACGTTGCTGAGCGCCGCGCGTGCGGAGACCGCCGAGCAGAAGGCCCTCGCTGCGCAGATGGCAACGAGTGCGATGCGCCACTTGCGTGAGGCCGCGCTCGTCTCACCCGATGACGGCACGACGGTGCGGTTCCGCCAACTCGCGAACCGTATCGTCACGGTCGCGCGGCAGCTGCCGGTGCCGTTCGCGGTGCGCGTGCGCTCACTCGACACGCGCGTTATTCCGGCTGCACAGGCCGAGGCCCTGTACTCGGCGGCGGTGCAGTCGATGATGAACAGCGTGCAACACGCCGGCCCGCCCGACGTACGCCGATGGCTCACGGTTGCTGGCGTGCGCGGCGGCGCCATCACGATCGAGGTGGGCGACTCGGGCACAGGCTTCGAACCATCCGCCGTTCCCGACGAACGTCTGGGCGTGCGGCGGTCGATCGTCGAACGCACGGCACATGCGGGCGGTCACGCAGAGGTGCGCGCGGCCCCGGGGCGTGGAACAGTCATCGTTCTGTCGTGGCCGGTGTTCGTCGTGAATGATCACGACGACGGGGCCGACAGAGACGACGAGGCCGACGTCGAGACGATTCAGAGCAAGAGGATGCAGAGCAACACGATGCCGAGCACACGGAGGCACGGATGAGAATCGGTGTACCCCGGGCGCTCATCGTCACGTTGGCCGCGATCTTCGCCAGTTACCACGTTGTGCTCGGCCTGTACACGATCGATACGCCCGCCAACCCGATTCCGGTTCTCGCCGCAATGATTGTGTACGCCATCGCCATGACGATGAGCCTTCTCCCGGGTCAGACGGAGCGCCTGCCCACCTGGATGGCCGTGAGCAATGTGCTCGTGTGCATCGCTCTGCCCGTGCTCGTTACGGCCCAGCTCGACCCGAATCAAGAAGGCGGGCTCGGGTATGCGACGTGGCACGTCGCCGCGGTCGGCACACTGCTCACCATCACCTCGACACGACGGCAGCCCTTGTTCGCCTGGATCGGCATCGGTGCGCTCGTTGTGCAGACCATTGTGTGGGGCGGCGCGGGCCTGCTGCTCGGCACGGGGGTCATCGGGAGCGCCGCATGGGTAGCGGTTTCGCACATCTTGTCGCGAGCGCTCTCGAAAGCCTCGCGAGATGCCGCCCAATTCGCGCGGGCCGAACGCCAGGCCATCGACTGGCAAGCCGCGCAAGAAGCGCATCTCTACGAGCGGCAGTTTCGATTGGGGCAGACGGGCACCATGGCGTTGCCCATGCTGGAAGAAATCGAACAGTCGAGGGGCGAGCTCACCGACGATCAACGGCAAGAGTGTTTGCACCTTGAAGGAGCGATCCGCGATGAGATCCGCGGGCGACGGCTGCTCGACGACGCGGTGCGCCACGAGGTGATGGCAGCACGTCGACGCGGCGTCTCGGTGAGCCTGTTCGACGAGGGCGGGCTCGACGATCTCGACGACCGAGCGTTGTCGCGTGTGCTCGGCGTGCTCGCCGAGGCGATTCGCACGACGACGGCGACGCGAGTGATCGCCCGCACCGCGCCGGTTGACTCTGCCGTGGCAGTGACGGTTGTGGGGCTGACGCCGTTGGGCGACGGTCGTGCACACGAACTGGGGCAGTTGGGTGACGATGACGAAGACACGGTTGATCTCTGGCTCGAGATTCCGAAGTCACGACGCTCGAATCGTTAACGATCGAAGGGCCGGAGTACCCAGCTCCGGCCCTTCGCAACGTATCGAGGTAAACCACCAACCCGAATGGTCATCTACCTCGTCCCCCCATCACACAACCGCTACCCATGCAGTTGTTGTGATCGGTGGTGCGCCCCCTGGGGCATCACCTGACATGAGTAATCATGCCGAATTCCGTGAACCTTCACAGTCGTCATTTTGGGGGACAATGGGGGACAAATTTTGTACCCCATCGTCGCGTGATCAGCGGAAGCGCAGGCGTATCGGCTTCAGCACGAACGGATTTCAGGGTACATTCCGCTGACGACGGAGGATTGTCTCTGTGCGGTGCCTCGACAGCGCCGAAATCCGAAGCAGACGGGCCTGATCGCCGTCGGTGTTGCGGGCGACCGAGACGCGTCAGTAGCCGCGCAGGCCGCCGCTCGCTCCCCAGGCTCCCGCGCCCGGCGCGATCGGCCCGCGCATCGCTCGCGCGCTCAGTCGCCAGCGGTCGACAGGCGGCTCGAGCAGCTCGGCGCCGCGGGCCGCCTGCTCGGCAAGCACGGCCACGATGACGGAGTGCGCCGCGGCGAGTTCTTCGTCGGTGGGGCTACCCGCCACGATGCGCATGCTCGGGGCAGGGGCATCCGTCGCCGGAGACGTCGGCTCGGTCACAGCGGGATGTTCCCGTGCTTCTTGGGCGGCAGGCTTGCGCGCTTGCCCTTGAGGGCGCGCAAGGCCTTGATGATGGCAACGCGTGTGGCAGCCGGCTCGATGATGCCGTCGAGCTCACCACGCTCGGCGGCCAGGAACGGGCTCGCGACGTTGTAGGTGTATTCGTTGGCGAGTCGCGTGCGCACCGCCGCGACGTCTTCCCCCGCCGCTTCGGCAGCCTTGATTTGGTCGCGGTACAGGATGTTCACCGCACCCTGCCCGCCCATAACGGCGATCTCGGCCGTCGGCCACGCCAGGTTCATATCGGCACCGAGCTGCTTCGAGCCCATCACGATGTACGCGCCCCCATAGGCCTTGCGCGTGATGACCGTCACGAGGGGGACGGTCGCCTCGGCGTAGGCGTACAGCAGTTTTGCGCCGCGGCGGATGACGCCCGTCCATTCCTGGTCAGTGCCCGGCAGGTACCCGGGAACATCGACGAGGGTCAGGATCGGGATCGAGAACGCGTCGCAGAAGCGCACGAACCGACTGGCTTTCTCTCCCGCGTCAATGTTGAGCGTGCCGGCCATGGCGTTGGGCTGGTTGGCAATGACGCCGACGCTTCGGCCTTCGACACGCGCGAAGCCGATGACGATGTTAGGAGCGAAGAGCGGCTGGACTTCGAGAAACGAGCCCTCGTCGACGACGTGGTCGATGATGTCGATGACGTCGTAGGGCTGGTTCGGGCTGTCGGGGATGATCGTGTTGAGCTTGCGATCGACGTCGGTGATCTCGAGCTCGACCGAGGCCGCGTACTGCGGCAATTCGGCCATGTTGTTGTCGGGCAGGTAGCTCAGCAGCGAACGCGCGTAGTCAAAAGCGTCGTTCTCGTCGCTCGCGAGGTAGTGCGAGACGCCGGAGGTGCGGTTGTGCGTCAGCGCGCCGCCGAGTTCTTCCATGCCGACGTCTTCGCCGGTGACGGTCTTGATGACGTCGGGGCCGGTCACAAACATCTGGCTGGTCTTGTCGACCATGATGACGAAGTCGGTGAGTGCCGGCGAGTACACGGCGCCGCCGGCCGCCGGGCCGCAGATGATCGAGATCTGCGGAATCACGCCGCTGGCGGCCGTGTTGCGGCGGAAGATCTCGCCGTACTTGCCGAGCGCCACGACACCCTCTTGAATGCGGGCTCCGCCCGAGTCGAGAATGCCGATGATCGGCACGCCGGTCTTGAGCGCAAGCTCCATGACCTTGATGATCTTCTCGCCAGCGACCTCACCGAGTGAACCACCGAAGATCGTGAAGTCTTGGCTGTAGACGGCTACTTGGCGGCCGTGCACGGTGCCGGTGCCCGTGACAACAGCGTCACCGTATGGGCGCTTTGCGTCCATGCCGAAAGCGTGGGTGCGGTGCCGCACGAACTCGTCCAGTTCAACGAAGCTGCCGTGGTCAAGCAGGGTGTCGATGCGCTCGCGCGCCGTCATCTTTCCTTTGGCGTGCTGCTTCTCGATGGCTGCCTCGCCACTAGCCGTCACGGCCTCGTGGTACCGCACTTTGAGGTCGGCGATCTTGCCGGCGGTCGTGGTGAGGTCGGGGGCGGCGGGAGGGGGCGCGCTGGTGTGGTCGGTCACCGTGTCAGCCTATCGACAGCACGCCGCCCGACACCGTTGGAGAACATCGACAGAGATGGCTCGTGCACGTGGTGCCCCACGGAGTGTCGCTCGTCTGCCATTTGCTGGCTCGTTACGCAGCGTGCACTCTCCGTTGGCCCTCTGTCCGTAACGTCACAGCAACGGTGAGACGGGGGAGCAGTGAACAACGACATCAGCGCGTGGGTCGAGTCACCCTTGCAGTTGATCGGTGCCCTCGAGCACGCTGCCCTCACGTGTGCCGCGGGCACGGGTCGAACGATGACGATTGTGCCCCGAGGCGGCGACGCCCAGCTCGAGCGCACGGCAAGCCACCCCGCTGAGCGAGTTCGATCTGATCCGACATTCGACGCGCGCATCGCCCTCGACGTGCGCATGATGCCCCGTGCTCGATTCACCGGTCGGTCGCATTGGCTCGTCGGCGACGCGTTCTCGGGCCAGTTCCAGGCTCGTTTCGACCGCGTGAGCCCTGCAACCCTCACGATCGTGGACGATGGCGCGATCACCAGACTGCTCGCGCAGCACCTTGGTGCGGGCGCCCCGATGCTGCGTCCCCGGGCTCCGCGTCTGTTCTCTGGCATGCGGCGAGAGCTCGCGACCCGCACCACTCGTCGGTTGCGCGAGTTGGCCGACGCCGGGCACCTTTTCGTGACGACCTACCTCGGTGCCGACGACGAGGCTGTCGCCCAGCTTCGGTCGGTCGGCGCCTCGGTCACGACGCATCACTTCGACGCGACTCGACGATGGGGAGAGCGAGCGACGGCTGTGCCGCACGACGCGCGTATTGTTCTCGGCACCGCTCGCGTTGCCGATGGTCTGGCCGATGCGGCGGACGAACTGCAGCGCATCCTCGAGCGCGCGCGCCGTGGCCCGATTGCCTACCTCCCGCACCGCCGCGAACCCGATTGGTTCGTCACGGCCGTCAGACGATTGCCCCAGACAATCGTGATCGACGCGCGACTCCCCATCGAACTCGCCCTCGGGGGCGCGGAGCGACCGCTCACCGTGATCACGGGAGCCTCCACGGCCGCAGAGACGCTGCCGATCGTCTTGCGCGGCACGGGGTCGACGGTAAACACGCACCTTGGCGTTCGCGAGGGCGCCCAATGATCGACGAGGTCGTCGCGATCATCCCTGCTCGCGGCGGTTCGGTGGGGGTACCTCGCAAGAATCTGCAACGCGTGGGTGGCGAAACCCTGGTCGCGCGGGCCGTGCGCAGCGCGCGGGAGTCGGCGGGCATCCATCGCGTATTCGTGTCGACGGATGACCTCGAGATCGCCGACGAAGCGCGACGAGCCGGCGCGTTCACAATCGACCGCCCGCCGGGGCTCGCGACCGCGACGGCAAGCTCAGAGTCCGCCCTTCTGCACGCTCTGGGTTCGCTTGACCGTGCGCCCCGCATCGTTGTGATGCTGCAAGCCACGTCTCCGTTCATCGACGCGAGTGACCTCGATGCGGCAATCGGTCGAGTGGCCAACGGTGAAGCAGACGTGGTGTTCTCCGCAGTCGCAACGCCCGTCTTCCTGTGGCGGCCCGCTTCGGCGGGCGCGGCTGGGTGGGAGGGCGTCAATCACGACGCCGCGGTGCGGCCTCGCCGGCAAGACCTGCCACCGCAAGTAGCGGAGACAGGGGCTTTCTATGTCATGCGCGCGGAGGGCTTCCGCGCCGCTGAGCATCGCTTCTTTGGCCGCGTCGAACCGCAACTGGTCGATGAACGTTTTGCCGTAGACGTCGATACCGAGGTCGAGCTTGACATCGCGCGGGCGCTCGCCAGCGTGCACGAGGGTTTTCGCGCGGATGCCGTGAAGCCACGATCAGGGGAGTTGCTGCAATGACCGTTTCCATCGCTTCGCGCCGCATTGGCGATGACAGCCCGGTGTATGTCATCGGCGAGATCGGACTCAACCACAACGGTGACGTCGAACTCGCCATGCGACTGATCGACGTCGCAGCTGACGCGGGAGCGGACGCCGTGAAGTTTCAGAAGCGCACTCCTGACATCGCGACCCCCGAGCACATGCGGGACACGCTGAGAGAGACGCCCTGGGGCACCATGACCTACTTGGAGTACCGCTACCGCGTCGAGTTTGACGCCGAGCAGTACCGCCAGATCGGCGCGTATGCGGCCTCCCGGGGCCTCGACTGGTTCGCATCGCCGTGGGATGTTCCCAGTGTCGATGTCTTGGAAGACCTCGATGTGGTTGCCCACAAGATCGCGTCGGCGTCGGTGACCGACCTTGAGTTGCTTGAGCGCGTGGCCCAGACCACGAAGCCGGTCATTCTCTCGACCGGCATGTCGACGCTCGAGGAGATCGATCGTGCGGTCGCGGTTCTCGGCACCGACCGTCTTGTCATGCTGCACGCTACGTCGACCTACCCAATGCCCGCCGAAGAAGCCAACCTGCGCACCATTGCCACGCTTCGGGATCGCTATGCGGGGGTACCGATTGGGTACTCCGGTCACGAACGAGGCCTACAGATCAGCCTCGCGGCCGTGGCCCTCGGCGCTCGCGTGGTCGAACGTCACATCACGCTCGATCGCACGATGTGGGGCTCGGACCACGCGGCGTCGCTCGAGCCGCAAGGGTTCGAGCACCTTGTGCGCGACATCCGGATCATTGAGACGGCGCTGGGTGACGGCGTGAAGCGCGTCTTCCCGGGCGAGCTGGCGCCCAAAGCCAAGCTGCGCCGCGTACCCGCGTGATCGTCGTCGCCCTCACCGACTCTGACTCGTATCTCAAGTGGGGTGCGGCCACGCTCGACCACGTCGTGCCCCAGGCCGAGAGACACATTGTCGTTGTCGCGAACCCGGTGATGCCGAGTGCCGCGCAGCGGGCCGCGGCGGTCGCGGCAACCTCGTGGGCTGGTCACGACGTCGAGGTGCTGACTGCGGATGACGCAGTGTCGCGCGTGCGCGACCTCGGGGCCGACGCGGTGCTCGTGGCAATGCGGGGGCCGACAGCGGCGCTGCTCCTGGCGATGCTGAGCGAGTTGCCCACGCGGCCGGTGCTGTGGTCAGGCATCCCCGGCATCGCGCTTCCCGCCCGTCGCAAAGCGCTTGTCTATCGAGCGCAAGCCGACCTCATGATCGTGCACTCGCACCACGAACGTGAAGCGTTTGTTGCGCTCGACCGTGCCGAAGGCCTCCACCACCAGTTTGCGTTGACCACTCTGCCCTTTCTCGATCGTCGACCGAGCGAGGGCGACGACATC
>JAYUKK010000198.1:0-10866 GCA_043764515.1 Microbacterium sp. | reverse complement strand
GTCACCGATGGTGGCGTCACCTTCGGTACGTCGGTCGCTCCTGTCGCCCGCGACGTGCTCTCGTCGACGAGCGAAAAGGTTGTCACGGTTGGCGTTCGCCCCGAAGACATGATCGTCAAGACCTCGGGTGAAGGCCTACCGGTCACGGTCGACATCGTCGAGGAGCTCGGTGCCGATGGCTACCTCTACGGCCACACCGCGGTCGCGGGCCAGCGTGTCGACATCGTCGCGCGCGTCGATGGCCGCGTGCACCCGCACAGCGGCGACACCGTCTACATCACGCCCGAGCCCAAGCACGTTCACGTGTTCGACACCGCGTCCGGCCTGCGTCTCAACAAGGAGCCCATCTCGAGCTAATGCTCGATGTGAACCACCGGCGAGGGCGGGAGTGCTGACGAAGCACACCCGCCCTCGCTTCTTTCTCCCGCACTCCCCACTGACACTGCAACAGGAGCCCGCCGCATGAGCGCTTCGCTCTCGATCACCTCGGCCGTCACCGACCCGGCGCTGCTTGATCTGCCCTGGCAATTGCCCCTCGAACTGTGGCCCGACGACGCCATCGCCTCGCTGCCCAAGGGCATCTCGCGCCACCTCGTGCGCTTCGTGCACATGAGCGACTTCGTTGTTGCGGTGAAAGAGACGACCGAAGAGATGGCTCGTCGCGAGTACGACATGCTGCGCACGCTGCAGCGTCTTGATATCCCGTGCGTCGACCCCGTTGCGGTCATTACCGGGCGAGTGAGCGCTCAGGGTGAGCCGCTCATGCCGGTGCTCGTGACGCGGCACCTCCGCTTTTCGCTGCCGTATCGCGCTCTCTACTCCCAGACCCTCCGGCCCGAGACGGCGACGCGACTCGTGGATGCTCTCGCTCTCCTTCTCGTACGGCTGCACATCATCGGCTTCTTTTGGGGCGATGTCTCGCTCTCGAATACACTCTTCCGCCGCGACGCCGGAGCATTCGCCGCCTACCTCGTCGACGCCGAAACGGGTCAACTCTACGAAGGTGGTCTCTCCAACGGCCAGCGCGAGAATGACCTGGAGATTGCCCGCGTCAACATTGCCGGCGAACTCCTCGATCTCGAAGCCGGCGGACGCCTTGATGAGAGCGTCGATGCGATCGAGACCAGCAACGGCATCATCGAGTCGTATCGCTCGCTCTGGAAAGAACTGACGGGGTGGGAGTCGTTCGACCGCTCAGAGCGCTGGCGCATCAACCAGCGCGTCGAGCGTCTCAACACTCTGGGATTCGACATCGAAGAGCTCGCGATCACGACGGATGGTGACAGCACCGAGGTGCGCATTCGCCCCAAGGTGGTGGATGCGGGCCATCACACGCGTCGCCTGCTGCGGTTGACCGGCATCGATGCCGAAGAGAACCAGGCCCGCCGCTTGCTCAACGATCTCGATTCATATGCGGCATCCAACTATCCCGATCGGGAGGCAGACGAAGAGGTCGTGGCGCACGAGTGGCTCGTGCGTGTGTTTGAGCCTGTCGTGCGGGCGATCCCGAAAGATCTGCGCGGCAAGCTCGAGACGCCCGAGATGTTCCACCAGCTGCTCGAGCACCGGTGGTACCGCTCGCAAGATGAGGGCCGCGCGATTCCGCTCGCCGAGGCGCTGAGCTCGTACATCGACACGGTGCTCCGACACCGGCGCGACGAGGCGACCATGATCACTCCCCCCACCGAGACCATCTCGCTGCCGCCGCTGGACACGAGCGAGATCGAGATCGTCGAGGGCGACGACCTGCCCACCGGAAGCTGGCGCGACAAGGTCTGAGCCGGCCGAGAACGCCGCCGCCGCACGGGCCCGAGGGCTCCGCGCGGCGGTCGGAACAGCATCCAGCGCTAGAGGTTCTTGACGGCCGTGAGCACCTTCGTGAGCGAGTCCTTCGCGTCGCCGAAGAGCAGGGTCGTCTGCGGCTCGAACAACAGGTCGTTCTCGATGCCCGCAAACCCGGGGCGCATCGACCGCTTGAGAAAGACCACCTGACGCGCCGAGGCCACGTCAAGAATCGGCATGCCGTAGATCGGCGAGCCGGGGCTGGTCTTAGCGGCCGGGTTGACGACGTCGTTGGCACCGACAACCAGGGCGACGTCGCAGTTCTTGAACTGCGGGTTCACCTCGTCCATCTCGGCAAGCACCTCGTAGGGCACGTTCGCCTCGGCGAGCAACACGTTCATGTGTCCCGGCATGCGGCCGGCGACGGGGTGGATGCCGAAGACGACCTCGATGCCCTTGGCCTCGAGGGTCGTCGCGAGTTCGGCCATCGTGTGCTGCGCCTGCGCGACGGCGAGGCCGTATCCCGGCACGACGATCACGCGCTGGGCGTAGCCAAGCAGAATGGCGACGTCCTCCGCGCTCGAGCTGCGCACCGGGCGGTCGCTCATGGCGGTCGATCCGGCGGTTGAGCCGCCGCGGAACGCACCGAACAGGGTGCCCGCAACGCTGCGCCCCATGGCCGAGGCCATGGCGCGGGTCAAGATGGTTCCGGATGCTCCCACCAGGGTGCCCGCAACGAGCAGCAGCGTGTTGCCGAGCACGAGACCCGAGGCGGCCACGGTGAGGCCCGTGAACGCGTTCAGCAGCGAGATGACGATGGGCACGTCGGCGCCGCCGACGGGCAGGACGACGAGCACGCCGAGAGCCGCACCGAGTGCGAGCAACACATAGGCGGCCAACGGGTCAGCCGACAGCACGAGCCACACGGCGCTCGCGAGCGAGCCCAGCGCAACCAGGGTGATGACGACGGGCGCCCCGGGGAACACGATCGGGCGCGTCGGCATGAGCTCTTGCAGCTTGGCGAACGTGATCGCTGATCCCGAGAACGACACCGCGCCGACCAGCACCGTGAACGCGACAGCGATGACGCTGCCCAGGTCGTCAACGTGCGTCAGCTCGAGCAACGCGACGAGCGCGGCCGCGCCACCGCCGACGCCGTTGAAGAGCGCGACAAGCTGCGGCATCTGCGTCATCTTGACCATGCGCGATGCGGGCACGGCGATGATTGTGCCGATCGCGATGACCCCGAGGATGAGCGCGACGTTGTCGAGCTCGGTCGAGAGAAACACGACGACCATCGCGAGCAGCGCGCCAAACGCGCCGATGAGGTTGCCCCGGCGCGCCGACTTCGGCGAGCTCAGGCCCTTGAGGGCGAGGATGAAGCAGACGGCCGCGACCAGGTAAAGCACCGCGGTGAGTTCAGGGCTCAGGATGTTCACTTCGCGCCTTCTTTCGCCGAAGCCGAGGCGGGCGCCCGTCGGCCGCCGAACATCTCGAGCATGCGATCGGTGACGACGAATCCGCCCACGAGGTTGACGGTCGCGAGCAACACGGCGATGAGCGCCACGACGAGCACGGGGATGCTTTCGGCCTGGCCGGCGACGATCACGGCGCCGACCAAGATGATGCCGTGGATCGCGTTCGCGCCCGACATGAGCGGGGTGTGCAACGTGCTCGACACCTTCGAGACGACCTCGAAGCCGACAAAGACCGAGAGCACGAAGAATGTCAGCAGGGTGATGGGATCCATCAGTTCCCGTCCTTCCGGTCGACGATGGCGGCGGCGGTCGGCTCATGCCGTACCGCGCCTTCATGGGTAAGGCACGCGCCCGCGACGACCTCGTCGTCGAAGTCAGGAACCAGAGCGCCCTCGTGCGTCATGAGCGCGACGAGGTTCGCGATGTTCTGGCCGAGCAGGCGCGAGGCGTCGAACGGCATCGTTGACGCGACATCCTTCATGCCGACGATCGTCACAGCGCCGCCGTTCACCGGCACGATCACGTCGACACCCGGCTTGGCTCCTTCGACGTTGCCGCCGGTCTCAGCAGCGAGGTCGACGACAATCGAACCGGGCGCCATGCCCTGGACCATGGCGGTCGTCACTAGCCGCGGGGCCGGGCGGCCAGGAATGGCCGCTGTCGTCACGATGAGGTCGGCGCTCGCGACGTGGGGCGCGAGCAGTTCGCGCTGACGGTCGGCGCGGTCGGCCGCGAGCTCTTTGGCATACCCGCCCGCCGCATCCGCCGCCGCATCGAGGTCGAGGTGAATAAACGTGCCGCCCATCGACTGCACCTCGTCGGCGGAGGCTGAGCGCACGTCGTAGGCCGAGACCTTGGCGCCGAGGCGCTTGGCCGTCGCGATCGCCTGCAGACCGGCGACCCCGGCACCGAGCACGAGCACGCGCGCCGGCGGGATGGTTCCGGCGGCGGTCATGAACAGGGGGAGGAAGCGCGGGAAGCGCATCGCGCCTTCGAGCACGCATCGGTAGCCAGCGACGAGCGCCTGCGACGTCAGGGCGTCCATTGATTGAGCGCGCGAGATGCGCGGAATGAGTTCGAGCGAGAACGCCGTGATGCCGCGCGCGGCGAGCGCCGCGACCCCGTCGAGCTCGCTCGCGGGCGAGGCGAAACCAATGGTGATGGCGCCCTTCGGCAGCGCTCCGATCGTCGGAGCATCGAGCGGGCGAACGTGCACCAGAACCTCGACGGTCTTCAGCGGGATGCTCACCACAAGGGTCGCCCCCGCATCGACGTACGCGGCATCGGCATACCCAGCCGCGATGCCGGCACCCTTCTCGACGGATACCGTGTATCCCGCGGCGATGTATTGCGCGACGGCCGCGGGAGTGGCCGCAACGCGGCGCTCACCCTCGATCGGCTCGCGTCGAATAGCGATCTTCATTGACACTCCCGCTCAGCTGGAACTGCGATCAGTGGAACAGTACCCTTACGCGAGGATGGGAACCCGGTTCTCGATGCGAGAAACGAATTCAGCGAGCCAGCGCGCGGCGAGCGCGCCATCCAGAACGCGGTCGTCGGCCGAGAGCGTGACGGTCATGACCGTGCCCGAAGACTAGGTCGAGACGCGCCCCGTGGGCTGTATTGCCTTCATCGCCTGCAGCACATCAACGGCTGATGACAAGGGCTGCACCTCGGCCACATCGTCGTGACCAAGATCGCTGAGCGACTGGTACGGCATGTCGCGACGCCCGATAACGAACCAGATGCCCCGCGCCGAAACATCTGCCGAGTTGAGGTAGAGGTGCGGGCGCGAGGCATCGAAGCAGAACGAATCACCGGGATTGAGCTCATAGGTCTCGAAGTCGATGCGCAGCGTCAGGCGGCCCTCGAGCAGTACACCGTACTCAAGCGCGGCGTGGCGCGTCATCTTGCCTTCGACAGACGAAGAGGCGGCCGGTGCGTAGGTGACGATGAGAGGGTCAGCGATCGTCGTCTCCCCAACAGCGAGCCGTTCCCAGGTAACGCCGTTCTCCATCTCAATGATCGGGTTGTCCTCGCGGCGCTGTACAACTGCATCGCTCAAGCGATCGCGGTCGGCCACCGCTCCTCCACCCCATCCGCTCCTCAATGAGGAGGCATAAGGCTCTCCACCACCACGACGTGTTCCCATTAAACTGTCGAGAGAGATGTCGAGGTGAGTGACAAGGGCAAAGAGCGTGCTCACCGAGGGTTGTGTCTTGCCCGTCTCGACCTGCGACAACAGGCTGGCCGACACTCCTATGGCAGAGGCGACGGCTCGAAGACTCAGCTTCTTTGACTCGCGAACTCGACGCAACTCACTACCAACATCGAGTTGCATCGGTCGCACCTTTCTGCCGGGAAAACGATCGAGTTCGACGGAAAGCGTCGCTGAACGCGAAAGTATGAGTTCAGCCTATCCGTACGCCGTTAATGGGCCGTTTGGTCCCGAACAACCCAATACGTTGGCGGATCGGGCAGCAACGAATCGCGTACAGCCTGGTTGAACGTCTCTTCGACCGCGGACCCGCTAGAGGGCCGCGCGCCTCCGCGCCACCTCGTACAGGGCGACGCTGACGGCGATGCCCGCGTTGAGCGACTCGGTCGCCGTCGAGATCGGAATCGACACGATGGCGTCGCAGGTCTCGGTCACGAGTCGAGACAAGCCCTTGCCCTCGCTGCCCACCACGATCACGAGCGGCCGGTCAGCCAGCTCGAGCTTCGGAAGCATCATGTCGCCGCCGCCGTCGAGGCCGAGCACGAACACACCCTCAGCCTTCATGGACTTGAGGGTCTGGGTGAGGTTGGCCGCCATTGCCACGGGTGTGCGCGCCGCGGCGCCCGCCGAGGTCTTCCACGCGGCGGCGGTCACACCCACCGAGCGACGCTGCGGCACGATCACGCCATGCCCGCCGAACGCCGCCGTCGAGCGGATGATCGCGCCGAGGTTGCGCGGGTCCGTCACACCGTCGAGCGCGACAAGCAGTGGCGTCTGGCCGCGGTCGACCGCCTTCGAGACGAGATCCATGGGGTGCGCGTATTCATACGCGGGCACGGTGATCGCGATCCCCTGGTTGACAGAGTTCTCGCCCGTCATGCGGTCGAGCTCGGGCCGCATGACCTCGAGCACCGGAATGCCACGCTTGGTCGCAAGCGACAGCGCCTCTTTGACCCGATCGTCCATCTCGATGCGCGACGCGATGTAGAAGGCGCTCGCCGGAATCTTGGCGCGCAGCGCTTCGAGAACCGAGTTGCGGCCGCTCACGACCTCGGCGTCGGCGTTCTTCTTCGGCGCGCGCGAGCGGTTCGACTGCTGACCGCCACCGTTGCCGCCACCCGCGCGGCTCTTGGCCGCGGCGAGACGATCGTTCGCCGCCTTGCGCTTGCCCGCGGGGTGCCACGTCCGGTCTTCCGCCCGGGGAGTGGGGCCGCGCCCTTCGAGCGCCTGCCGACCCTGCCCGCCGGATCCGACGGTGGGGCCCTTCTTCTTGTTGCTCGCGCCAGGGCGCCCAGGCTTAGCCATCGATACTCCAGTCAGTTGCTGTCGGTGAATCCTCGAGCACGATTCCGGCGGCCGCGAGGTCGTCGCGGATGCGGTCGGCGGTCATAAAGTCGCGGGCCTCGCGCGCCTCTCGGCGCTCGGCGATGAGGCGGTCGACGAGGGTGGCAAGGGCTCGGCGCGCGGGGTCGTTCGCGCGAGCATCCCCCTCGGCCGCATCGAAACCGAGCACGCTCACCATGAGGGCGACCTCGGCACGAGCCCGCGCCGCGGTGGCAGCATCGTCGGCGTCGAGCGCCGCGTTGCCCAGGCGCACGCGATCGTGCAGCACGGCGAGCGCCTGGGGCACGGCGAGGTCGTCGTCCATGGCAGAGGCAAAGTCGCTCGGCAACTCCGCGAACTCATCCGCGAAGCGCGTGCCCTCGATGCGGCGGAATGCGCGCACGAGAAAGCCTTCGATGCGCTCAAGGGCGGCTTGCGCCTCATCGAGCGAGCTCGGCGTGTAGTCGATGCCCGAGCGATAGTGCGCCGAGCCCAGCCAATACCGCACGACCGCCGGTCGGTGGCTGGCGAGCAGGTCGGCGGCGAAGACCGAGTTGCCGAGCGACTTCGACATCTTCTGGCCGCCGATGGTCACGAGGCCGTTGTGCACCCATTGCTGTGCGAAGGCATCACCCGCGGCGGCCGATTGGGCGAGCTCATTCTCGTGGTGCGGAAACCGCAGGTCGAGCCCACCACCGTGAATGTCGAAAGCGGGCCCCAGGTAGCGCGCCGCCATCGCCGAGCACTCGATGTGCCAGCCGGGGCGGCCGGGGCCCCATGGCGAATCCCACTGCGCGGTCGTGGGCTCGTCGGGCTTCGCGCCCTTCCACAGGGCGAAATCGCGTGGGTCGCGCTTCGCGCGCGCGGGAGCGTCGCCCGCGTCTTCCATGTCGTCGGGGCTCTGCCGCGTGAGCTCGCCGTAGCGGCTCCAACTGCGCACGTCGAAGTAGACGTCGCCCGAGGCATCCGTCACCGCATAGGCGTGGCCTGCCGCGATAAGGCGTTCGATGAGCGCGCGCATCTGCGGAATGCTCGCCGTCGCCCGCGGTTCGTAGGTGGGGGGCAGGATGCCCAGCGCACGGTACGCGGCCGTGAACTCCAGCTCGACGCGGTACGCCACGGCGAACCACGGCTCGGCATCCGTCGCGTTAGCGAGCACTTTGTCGTCGATGTCGGTGACGTTGCGCACGAAGGTCACCGCGTAGCCGCGAGCGGTCAACCAGCGCCGCCACAGGTCATAGACGAGGGCGCTGCGCAAGTGCCCGATGTGGGGTGCCGACTGCACCGTCGGGCCGCACACGTACATGCCGATGTGGCCGTCGACGCGCGGTTCGAGGTCGACGACAGCCGCCTGGAGGCTGTCGTAGAGGCGCACGGTCACTGCCCCAGCCTACCGGCGGGTCACGCGCTGAGCATGGCCGTGGCGACAGCAGCCACGCCCTCGGCTCGGCCAGTGAAACCGAGACCGTCAGAGGTCGTCGCCGCGACGCTCACGGGGGCTCCGAGCGTGCGGGTCAACAGCGCCTCTACTTCGTGCCGCCGAGCGGCAAATCGCGGGCGCTGCGCGACCACTTGAACCGCCACATTGACAACCTCGAAGCCCGCAGCGCGCACGAGCTCGAGCGTCGCCGTGAGAAAGACGTCGCCGCGCGCCTCGGCGAAACGCGGGTCATCGACACCAAACCGCGAACCGATGTCACCAAGCCCCGCCGCCGACAACAGCGCGTCACAGACAGCGTGACTGATCGCGTCACCATCGCTGTGGCCTGCGAGCCCAGGCTCTCCGGGCCAGTAAAGCCCGCCCAGCCACAGGGCACGGCTTTCGTCGTAGGCGTGCACGTCGATGCCGATGCCCGTGCGCAGTGCAGGTCGCTGGCCGGCAACGAGCTGTTCGGCCCGTCGAAGATCCCAGGGCGTGGTCACCTTGAAGGCGCGGTCATCACCGGGCACCGTCACCACGGGATGCCCTGCCGCCGCAAACACGCTCGCGTCATCGGTGTGCTCGGCGCCGGGTCTGATCGCCGCAACGGCGGCCCGGTAGGCGTCGAGCGGAAAACCCTGGGGGGTCTGGATCGCCGCGAGCTGCGAGCGATCAACCTGTTCCACGACTGCTCCCGCGGCGTCGCGGCGCGCGATCGTGTCGACCACGGGCAACGCGGGGATCACGCCGACCTGCTCGGAGCGCACGCGCTCGACGACGCGCGTGAAGACCTCGGGCGGCGTCAAGGCGCGCGCCGCATCGTGGATCAGCACCACGTCGACACCGTCAGCGACGGCCGCGAGCCCGGCGGCCACGGAGGCCGCGCGGCTGTCGCCTCCCGTGACCACCGTGAGCGCATCCCGTGCCGCGCCAGCAACACGCTGGCCCAGAGTGAGGGCGTCGGCGCGGTGGCTCGCCGGAGCGACGACGATCACCTGAGCAGGCTCGGGCTGCGCGAAGACGCCGTCGAGAGCCCACTCAAGCAGGGTGCGTCCGCCAGCCTCGACGAACGCCTTGGGTCGTGCGAGACCTAAGCGGGTGCCACTGCCGGCCGCGACAACAATGATGGCGAGCCGCGGAGCGAACGGCGGCGTCATGATCAGGAGGCGAGAACCTCGTCGAGCACGGTCGAGGCCTTCTCTTCGTCGGTCTTTTCGGCGAGCGCGAGCTCGCTAATGAGAATCTGACGGGCCTTCGCGAGCATGCGCTTCTCGCCTGCACTCAAACCGCGGTCTTGATCGCGGCGCCACAGGTCACGCACGACCTCAGACACCTTGATGACGTCGCCCGAAGCGAGCTTCTCAAGGTTGGCCTTGTATCGGCGCGACCAGTTGGTGGGCTCTTCGGTGAACGGCGCACGCAGCACCTCGAACACCTTGTCGAGACCCTCTTGACCGATGACGTCGCGAACGCCCACGAGGTCGACGTTTTCAGCCGGCACCTCAATGGTGAGATCACCCTGCGTGACATTGAGCTTGAGATAGAGCTTCTCTTCGCCCCGAACGGTTCGGTTCTTTACTTCGATGATCGTCGCCGCACCGTGGTGGGGGTAAACGACCGTCTCGCCGACCTGAAAAAGCATGGGTGATGGTCCTTCCGCAGAATTGCCAGTCTACCACAGGGGTTTCTCAGAAATTCAGGCCGTGGGGGCGTTCCGGCGGGCGGCAACGGGCCCGCTCGCGCTCGCTAGACTAGAATTCATCGGGCTTCCGCGAGCGTCTTAGACAGCACGTGACCGGGCAAGCCGACGGCCTGAAGGAGACATTTCGTGAAATCTCGCGTAGCGGCATCGATCGCCCTTGCCGCAGCTCTGCTGGTCGGCGCCACCGGGTGCACCTTCGGCGCGAACATCGCGACGCGAGAAGATTACGACCCGAGCGACGGCGTCGGCGTCGAGGTGGGGCAGCTCGCCATCCGTAACGCGCTCCTCATCGGGGAGACCGGCGACGAACTGAATCTCGTGATGACCGTCGCGAGCTCGGCCGATGTCGACCGACGATTGATCGTGCAGTGGCAGAGCGAGGGCGAGCGGGTTTCCGAGGCCATCGTGGTTGCTGCCGGCGGGCGAACTCGGGTGGGTGGGCCCAACGACGAGATCCAGATTGTTCTGACCGGCACGGGCGGTGCGATTGGCGGGCTCGTTCCCGTGTTCTTCTCGTACACCGGCGCCGAAGGCGCCGAGCTGCCCGTTCCCGTGCTCGATGGCGCACTGCCCGAGTACGAGCTCTACATTCCGTAACGCGCTCTTCGGGCGACGATTCCCTCGCTCGCCCTGCGGCGGTATCGCCGACGTCGTCAGCGGTCACTAGGTAGTGGTCTGTCGCGTCTGAGTACTGCCGCGAAAAAGTGAGTAGTGCTGCGTCCGGTGATCTCTTCTAGCGTGATGGCAACGACCCGACTGGGTCGCTACTCCCCTCCTCGAACCCGGAGCACGCTATGTCAGACCCCACCCCTCGCCGTTGGCGCCCGCAGACGATTCTGGCAACTCTTCTGAGCGCAACCTTGCTCGCCGGTGTCATCACCGCCGCCGGAACCGCGCACGCCCCTGACGCTGAAGCCCACGGCTCATTCGGCACGCTCACGAC
>JAYUKK010000197.1:0-10868 GCA_043764515.1 Microbacterium sp. | reverse complement strand
GCCAAGCGTGACCACCGCAAGCTCGGCGTCGAACTTGACCTGTTCAGCTTCCCCGATGAGATCGGATCTGGCCTCGCGGTCTTCCACCCCAAGGGCGGCATCATCCGCGCCGAAATCGAAAGCTACATGCGCGAGCGTTTGCTGGCCAACGGCTATGAGCTCGTCTACTCGCCGCACATCACGAAGGGTCAGCTCTTCGAGACGAGCGGCCACTTGCAGTGGTACGAGGAGGGCATGTTCCCGGCGATGCACCTCGACGAAGAGCGTGACGCCGAGGGCAACATTACGAAGCAGGGGCAGGACTACTACCTGAAGCCCATGAACTGCCCGTTCCACAACCTGATCTTCCGGGCCCGTGGCCGCAGCTACCGCGAGTTGCCCTTGCGCCTCGCCGAGTTCGGCACGGTGTATCGCTACGAGAAGAGCGGAACGCTCTCGGGCCTCACGCGCGTGCGCGGCCTGACGCAAGACGACGCGCACATCTATGTGACGCCTGACCAGGTTAAGAGCGAGGTGGCGAGCCAGCTCGAGTTCGTGCTCGAGACGCTGCGCGGCTACGGCCTCGACGACTTCTACCTTGAGCTTTCGACGCGCAACCCCGAGAAGTCGTTCGGTAGCGATGAGCTGTGGACCCAGGCCACCGAAACGCTGCGCGAGGTCGCCGTTGACTCGGGCCTCGAGCTCGTGCCCGACCCGGGCGGCGCGGCGTTCTACGGCCCGAAGATCTCGGTGCAAGCGCGCGACGCCATCGGTCGCACGTGGCAACTCTCGACGGTGCAGCTCGACTTCAACCAGCCCGAGCGGTTCGACCTTGAGTACACCGCCTCTGACGGCACGCGCCAACAGCCGATCATGATCCACCGCGCGCTGCTCGGCTCGATCGAGCGGTTCTTCGCCATCTTGCTCGAGCACTATGCAGGAGCCTTCCCGGCCTGGCTTGCCCCCGAACAAGTCGTCGGCATCCCGGTTGCCGAGGACTACGCGGACTACTTGGAAGGCGTCATTGGTCAGTTGCGGGCAGCGGGCGTGCGCGCGCACGTCGACCACTCTGATGACCGCATGCAGAAGAAGATCCGGACGCACACGACGCAGAAGGTTCCGTACTTGATCATCGCTGGCGCGGAGGATGCGGCGAATGGTGCGGTGAGCTTCCGGTTCCGCGACGGAACGCAGATCAACGGGGTACCCGTGGCCGACGCCGTTGCGCGCATCACCACGGCGATCTCGACGCGGTCGGCCGAGCTGTAGGCGAGCATCCACCCATGACCGAGACGGATGCCGCGGGATTCGACGGCGTCACCGCCGAGAACGGCGCTGACTTCGCGGCGGTTCCGGATGCTTTCCAACGCCTCTGGACCCCGCACCGTCTCGTCTACATCGAGAACGGCCAGCAGCCCGACGACGACGCGTGCCCGTTCTGCCGGGCACCCGAACTGGATGACGAGCAAGCCCTCATCGTCGCGCGCGGTGAGCACGCCTACGTGCTCCTCAATCTCTACCCCTACAACAGTGGGCACTTGCTGGTCTGCCCCTACCGCCATGTTGCTTTGTATGACGAGGCGACCGCGGAGGAAGTGGCAGAGATCGCAGCCCTCACCCAGACCGCAATGCGCGTGCTCACGGCTACCTCGGGCTGCCAGGGTTTCAACATCGGAATGAACCAGGGGCGCATTGCCGGCGCGGGAATTGCGGCGCATTTGCACCAGCACATCGTTCCGCGGTGGGCCCTCGACTCGAACTTCTTCCCGATTGTCGCCGGAACGAAGGCCGTACCCCGGTTGCTGGGAGAGGTGCGGGATGAGATCGCTCGCGCCTGGCCTTCAGACTCGCCCCAGTAGACTGGCGCGCGCCGCCAAATCCCGTGAATCTCTCGCGCGTTCGCGCGGGCACCGTGCCAGAAAGGGCCGATAGACCATGACCGAGACCACGACGACGAGCGTGCAGGGCACGAGCCGCGTCAAGCGCGGACTCGCCGAAATGCTCAAGGGTGGCGTCATCATGGACGTCATCAACGCCGAGCAAGCTCGCATTGCGGAAGACGCGGGAGCAGTTGCCGTCATGGCGCTCGAGCGCGTCCCCGCCGACATCCGTGCGCAGGGCGGCGTCGCTCGCATGAGCGACCCCGATCTCATCGACGACATCATCGCGACCGTCTCGATTCCGGTCATGGCGAAGGCCCGCATCGGGCACTTCGTCGAGGCGCAGGTGCTGCAGTCGCTCGGTGTCGACTACATCGACGAGAGCGAAGTGCTGAGCCCCGCCGATTACGTCAACCACATCGACAAGTGGCCCTTCACCGTTCCGTTTGTGTGCGGCGCGACCAACCTGGGTGAGGCTCTGCGTCGCATCACGGAGGGTGCCGCCATGATCCGCTCGAAGGGCGAAGCCGGCACCGGTGACGTTTCTGAGGCGACGAAGCACATTCGCACCATCCTTGGCGAGATCCGCGCGCTATCGGCGAAGACCCCCGACGAGTGGTACGTCGCCGCGAAAGAACTGCAGGCCCCGTACGAGCTGGTTGCTGAGGTCGCGCAGACGGGCAAGCTTCCCGTCGTGCTCTTCACCGCCGGTGGCGTCGCCACGCCGGCTGACGCCGCGCTCATGATGCAGCTGGGTGCCGATGGCGTCTTCGTCGGCTCAGGCGTGTTCAAGTCGGGTAACCCCGTGGCTCGCGCGGCGGCCATCGTCAAGGCCACCGCTGCCTACAACGACCCGGCAATTGTTGCCGAAGCGTCGCGTGGTCTCGGCGAGGCGATGGTGGGCATCAACGTCGCCGACCTGCCCGCCCCGCACCGTCTCTCTGAGCGTGGCTGGTAAGGCGCTTCCGCCCGTCGGAGTTTTCGCGTTGCAGGGTGATGTGCGCGAGCATGTCGCCCTGCTGCGCGAACTGGGGGCTGACGTTCGCGAGGTGCGCACTCCCACCCAGCTCGACGAGGTCGCCGGCCTCGTGATTCCTGGGGGCGAGTCGAGCGTCATGGACAAGCTCAGCCGCCTGTTTTCGCTGCGCGAGCCCCTGCAAACGCGCATCCAGCAGGGCATGCCCGTCTATGGCACGTGCGCCGGGCTCATCATGCTCGCCGACCGGGTTCACGATGGCATCGAGGGGCAGCAGACCCTCGGCGGACTCGATGTCGCTGTGCGTCGCAACGCGTTCGGCAATCAGCTCGACTCATTCGAAACCGCGCTCGATGTCCCCGTGCTTGGTGACCCGCCTGTGCACGCGGTCTTCATTCGCGCTCCCGTGGTCGATGAGGTCGGACCCGACGTCGAGGTGCTCGCTCGGCTCGACGACGGCCGAATCGTCGCGGTCGAGCAAGGCCGCCTACTCGGCACGTCTTTTCACCCTGAGGTCTCCGGCGAGCACCGGTTCCACGAGCGTTTTCTCGCCCACGTCGCCGCAGCATCCTGACGTCAACTGCTGTCACCATGGAGGCATGAGCCTCTACTCGGACTACCCGGCCGCGCGCACTCGGCAAATTGTCGCTGACGTCGCAGGCCTGGTCATGGTCATGATCGTCATCGCGGTCGCGAGTGCCGTGACGGCAGCGATCCGAGCGCTCGGTTCGTTCGGGCGAGATCTTGAAGCGGCAGGCAACGACTTTCAGAACGGCTTGACCGATGCTGCCGAAGCCTTGGGCGACGTTCCCCTCATTGGCGATGGCATTCGTGGCCCCTTCGACGCGGCCGCCGGTGCGGGGGCAGCGGTGGCGGAAGCGGGCCGCGGCCAACAACAATTCGTCGAGGTCGTCGCGCTGAGCACGGGGTGGGCTGTGGCCCTCGTGCCGCTCCTGCTGCTCACCCTGCTTTGGGTGCTCCCGCGAGTGAGATTCGCGCGTCGATCGAGCGCCCTTCGCCGGATGATCGCGAACGGTATGTCAGCCGATACGCTCGCCGCGCGAGCCGTGGCGCGTGCCCCGCTCGCGCAGCTCGTGGCGGTGCATCCCGACCCGGCTGCCGCCTGGAGGGCGAACGACCCGCAGCTGGTACGAGCGCTCGCGGGCGTTGAGCTGCGTCGTGCCGGAATTCGGCCGGACGCCCTGCCCTAAACTGCCATCATCCGTCTGTCTCGCAAGGAGCCCCATGTCCGGCCATTCCAAGTGGGCAACGACGAAGCACAAGAAGGCGATCATCGACAGTCGCCGTGCCAAGTCGTTCGCCAAGCTCATCAAGAACATCGAAGTCGCCGCCAAGATCGGGGGTGCCGACATGAGTGGCAACCCGACGCTCGTCGACGCCGTGCAGAAGGCCAAGAAGACCTCGGTTCCGAATGACAACATTGACCGCGCGATCAAGCGTGGCGCGGGCCTCTCGGGCGAGTCGATCGACTACCAGACGATCATGTACGAGGGCTACGGCCCGGGTGGGCTTGCGCTTCTCATCGAGTGCCTTACCGATAACAAGAACAGGGCCGCGGCCGAAGTGCGCACGGCAATGACGCGCAACGGGGGCACGATGGCCGACCCCGGGAGCGTCGCCTACAACTTCAGTCGCAAGGGCGTCATTTCGATCACCAAAACCGAGCGCGTCACGGAAGACGACATCCTTCTGGCAGTTCTTGAAGCCGGAGCCGAAGAGGTCATCGATCAGGGCGGCGGGTTCGAGGTCATCACCGACCCCTCGCACCTCATCGCGGCACGGGCCGCACTCACCGACGCGGGAATCGACTATGACGAGGCGGAAGCCGAGTTCGTGGCCAACCTGCAGATCGAGGCCGACGCGCAGACCGCGCGCAAGCTGTTCAAGCTTGTCGACGCCATGGACGACCTGGACGACGTGCAGAACGTCTTTACGAATGTCTCGCTGAGCGCAGAGGTGCGTGCCGAGCTCGACGACGACGACGAGTAGCCCGTGTTGCGGGTGCTCGGCGTCGACCCCGGACTGACCCGGTGCGGGGTAGGCATCGTCGACATCGAGCCGAATCGTCGGGCAACGCTCGTGGCGGTCACGGTCATCCAGACCCCGCCTGAGCTCGCCCTCGAATCGCGACTTCTCACGATCGGTAATGAGCTCGCGACCCTACTCGACGAGCATCGGCCTGACGCCGTCGCGCTCGAGCGTGTCTTCGCGCAGCACAACGTGCGCACCGTCATGGGCACGGCGCAGGCGAGCGGGGTGGTGCTCTACGCGGCGGCGAGCCGAGGCTTGACCGTGACACTCCACACCCCGACCGAGGTGAAGGCCGCGGTCACGGGGCACGGTGCCGCCGACAAAAAGCAAGTCACGGCAATGGTGCAACGAATCTTGCGACTGGATGTTCCTCCCAAGCCCGCAGACGCCGCAGACGCCCTGGCTCTCGCCATCTGTCACGGGTGGCGGGGGGCGTCGAGTCCGGCTGCTCAGGCGGCGGGGGAAGCTGCACGGGGTGACGCGCACCTCACCCCCGCGCAGCAGGCGTGGCGCACGGCCGAGAAGGCGACGCGCGCCCCTAGGCTCAACGGGTGATTGCTAGCCTGCGCGGAACCCTCATTGCCCGCACGGGCACGCGCATCGTGATCGATGTCGCGGGGGTTGGGTACGCGGTCGCGGTGACGGAACGTCACGTGCGTGAGCTGCGCACCGGAGACACCGTCCGGTTGCACACCGCACTCGTCGTGCGAGAAGACGACATGAGCCTGTTTGGCTTTGCCGACGAGGTCGAGCTTGGTCTTTTTGAATTGTTGCGAACGGTCTCGGGGGTGGGTCCGAAGTCGGCGCTGGGCGTTCTCGGCGAGATGACGCCCGACGCCATCGCCCGGGCGATCGCCGCGGATGATGATGCTCCGTTCCGGGCGGTCAGCGGTGTCGGGCCCAAGACGGCGAAGCTCATCGTGGTGACTCTTGCCGGAAAACTGGTCGCACCGACGACCGCCGCCCCGACATCGGAACCGAGCGCGCCTGCCGCCGTCACGACGTCACTCGTCGCGGCGCTCACCGGATTGGGATGGCCAGAACGCACGGCCCTCGAAGTCGCGACGCAGGTCGTTGACGCCGATCCGGACTCCGCGACGACAGGGCTCCCCGTGTTGCTCCGCCGGGCGCTCAGCCAGCTCGGTCCGGCACGCGGGCGCTCCGATGACGTCGGGGCACGCTCGTGAGTGACGAGGTCATGCGCCCCCAGCCCGAATCGGCCGCCGAGCTTGCCTTCGAGGGGGCGCTGCGCCCACAAAGCTTGGCCGAGTTCGTTGGCCAGCAGAAGGTGCGGCGTCAGCTGCAGTTGCTTCTCGAGGCGGCGGGCTTGCAGAACCGCACGCCCGATCACATTCTGCTCGCCGGCCCGCCCGGGCTCGGCAAGACAACGCTCGCGATGATCGTGGCGCACGAAGGTCAACGGCCACTGCGCATGACGAGTGGCCCTGCCATCCAGCACGCGGGTGACCTCGCTGCGGTCCTCTCGTCGCTCGTTCCGGGCGAGGTGCTGTTCATCGACGAGATTCACCGCATGGCGCGGTCGGCCGAAGAGATGCTGTATCTCGCGATGGAAGACTTCCGGGTCGACATCATGGTGGGCAAAGGCGCCGGAGCCACGAGCATCCCCCTCGAACTCGCACCGTTCACTCTTGTCGGCGCGACAACGCGCTCGGGTTTGCTCCCGAACCCGCTGCGCGACCGGTTTGGGTTCACCGCTCACCTGGAGTTCTACGAGCCGGAAGAGTTGCACCAGGTACTGGTTCGCGCGGCTCGCCTGCTGACGCTGGCGATTGATGAGGATGCCCTCGCCGAGATCGCGCGCCGCTCGCGCGGCACGCCCCGCATCGCCAACCGACTGCTGCGCCGAGTTCGTGACTTTGCGCTCGTGCGCGGGGGAGACGCCGATCGAGCCGCCGTTCGCGCGGCGCTCGAACTATACGACGTCGACGAGCAGGGCCTCGATCGTCTCGACCGAGCCGTGCTGCAGGCCATTGTGGAGCGATTTGACGGCGGTCCGGTCGGCTTGTCGACCCTCGCGGTCTCGGTGGGTGAAGAAGCAGAGACGATCGAGGCGGTTGTCGAACCCTTCCTCGTGCGCACGGGACTGCTCTCGCGAACCCCGCGCGGTCGCGTTGCGACCGCGCGCGCGTGGGCTCACCTTGGGCACCCGCCACGGGCGACCGAGGCCAATGACCTATAGTTGTCGCTGGCCCTCGGCAGAGCATCCGCTCGTCGACCGGCGCTGTCGCCAGCGTCACGCCGCCCCCGTCTCTGAAAGGCACCGCGTCTCATGGTTTTTGACCCGTTGACGATCGTCATGCTGGGCGTTCTCGCCCTGCTCGTCTTTTTCATGTTCCGTAACTCGCGCAAGCGCAAGCAAGACCTCGAGAACCTTCAGCTCAAGATGGTTCCCGGTGCCGAGGTCATGACGAACTTTGGGCTGTTTGGCACGCTCGTGAGCATCGACGACGACGCGAACGTGGCGATCATCGAGACGAGCCCGGGTAGCACCGTGCGCGTTCACCGCCAGACCCTTGCCCGGGTCATCGAAGACGAGCCTGTCGATGCCGACGTCGTTCCTGACGATGAAGCTGCCCACGATGGTCTTTCCGATACAGAGCCGAGCATCAACCAGTCGAGCCTCGACGTACCGGCTGAGAAGCCCAAGCGCGGCAAGAAGATCGAGAACTAGACCCACCGCTCACTCGCGGGGCGCGCTGATGTGGCGCGCCCGCCCCCTTGCAGAAATGAGTACCTCTGGTGGCCAGAAGCACCACTGAGCGCAAAGCCATTCGTTCCCTCGTGTGGCTGCTCGTCATCATCATCGCCCTCATCGCGGCGAACGGTGCGAGCGTGCTCTTCAACAACGGTCAATGGAATCCCAAGCTCGCGCTCGACCTCGAGGGTGGCACGCAGATCACGCTGAGCCCGCAGCTCGCGAGTGGCGAGGCGGTCACCGCCGAGCAGCTCGAGCGCGCGGTCGCGATCATCCGTCAGCGTGTCGACGCCAGTGGTGTCAGCGAGGCTGAGATCAACACGCAGGGCAACCAGAACATCGTGGTGTCGATCCCCGGTGAACCCGATGACGAGACGCGCGAGCGCATTTCGAGCTCGGCGAAGTTGGAATTCCGGCCGGTCCTCATCGCGGGCGCCCCTTCTGCCGACACGATCGGCGAAGAAGGAGCGGTTGACCCAGGAGTAGACCCCTCGGCATCGCCGAGCGCAGAGCCCGAGGCGAGTGCGGCCCCCAGCCCGACGGCGAGCCCGACCGACGCGAGCGACCTGGCGTGGATCACGCCCGACTTGCAAGAGCAGTTCGACGCGTTCGATTGCGCCACGGTTAACGCCGTGGGCGCCAACGTTGCCCCGTCAGACGAGCCCCTCATCACGTGCGAGCAAGACGGCACAGTCAAATACATCCTCGGTCCCGTCGAGGTCGCGGGTGAGCGTATTGCGGATGCTCGGGCCAACCTCATTACGTCGCAAACCGGCGTCACCACCAATGAGTGGGGCGTCTTCATGGAGTTTGATGCGGAAGGCACCGCGCAGTTCCGGTCGGTCACCGAGCGCCTCGTCGCACTATCGGGCGCCCAGAACCAGTTCGCGATCGTGCTCGACGGCAGCGTCATCAGCGCGCCGCGCACGATCAGCGCGATTACGGATGGCCGCCCGCAGATCAGCGGAAACTTCACGGAAGAGAGCGCCCTGACGCTCGCCGACCAGCTCAAGTTCGGGGCTTTGCCGATCGGCTTCGAGATCCAGTCGAGCGAGAACATCAGCGCCACGCTCGGTGTCTCACAGCTTCAGAGCGGCATCATTGCGGGCATCGTCGGCCTGATCCTCGTCGGTCTGTATGCGTTCTTCCAGTACCGAGCGCTCGGTGGCGTCGTCCTTGCCTCGCTCATCGTGGCGGGGGTCATCACCTACCTGATCATCACGTATCTCTCGAACCAGCAAGGTTTCCGCCTCTCGCTCGCGGGCGTCGCCGGTCTGGTGATCTCGATCGGCGTGATCGCTGACTCGTTCATCGTTTACTTCGAACGCATCCGTGACGAGCTGCGCGATGGCCGAAGCGTTGACGGTGCCGTGGAAGCAGGATGGAAGCGCGCCTGGCGCACAATCCTCATTAGCGACGTGATCAACTTCCTCGCCGCAGCGGTGCTTTTCGTGCTTGCAGTGGGCAACGTGCGTGGCTTCGCGTTCACTCTGGGTATCACGACCATCGTCGACCTCATCGTGGTCGCGTTGTTCACTCACCCCCTCATGCAGCTGTTGGCGCGCACGCGCTTCTTCGGCAGCGGTCACCCGCTCAGCGGCCTCGACCCGCAGGCTCTCGGTGCTGTCTACCGTGGCCGCGCGCAGTTCCGCGCGCCGGTCGGTGTCACGAGCACCAAGGTGGCAAGCAGTAGCAAAGAGGCGCAGCGGCGTCAGACGATCGCCGAGCGCAAGGCTGCGCAACTCAGCGGTGAAGGGAAGGACGCGCGATGAGCAAGCTCACGCAGTTCGGTAACGACCTCTACACGGGTGCGCGCTCGTTCGACTTCGTCGGCCGCCGCAACACCTGGTACCTCATCGCGGTCGTCATGGTCGTGCTCGCGATCGGCCTGACGGCCCTTCGTGGAGGCTTCGTCTTCGGCATTGAGTTCCGTGGCGGGTCAGAGTTCCGCGTGCAGAGCACTTCGGTCGTCGAGCAAGGAACCGCGGTGGCAACGGCGATCGCCGATGAAGCCGTTGCCTCTGTCGTGCCGGGCGCAAACCCTCGCGTGTCGATCGTGGGCGGCGACTCGATCCGCGTTCAGACCGAGCAGCTCACGCCGACCGAAACCGAAGAAGTGCGGGCGGCTCTCGCTGAGGCCTACGGAGTTGACGTTGCCGATGTGAGTTCGTCGTTCATTGGCGCAACCTGGGGCGCTGACATCACGCGTCAAGCACTCATCGCACTCGCGGTGTTCTTGCTGCTCGCCAGCATCGTGCTCGCCCTGTACTTCCGTACATGGAAGATGTCGCTCGCAGCGATCATCGCCCTGGTGCACGACCTCGTCATCACCGCGGGCATCTATGGCGTATTCGGGCTCGAGATCACGCCGGCGGCTGTCATCGGCTTCTTGACGATCCTGGGGTACTCCCTCTATGACACCGTGGTCGTCTTCGACAAGGTTCGAGAAAACACGAGTGAAGATGGTGGTGAATCGCGGCGCACGTTCGCTCAGTCGGTCAACCTCGCCGTCAACCAGACGCTCGTGCGGTCGATCAACACGTCGATTGTCGCCGTGCTGCCGACGGCGTCCATCCTGTTTGTCGGGTCGATCTTGCTCGGGGCTGGCACGCTCCGCGACATCGCGCTCGCCCTCGCGGTGGGAACGATCGTCGCGACGTACTCGTCCATCTTCTTGGCTGCGCCGCTCTACGTGCACTTGCGCGAGAACGAGCCCGAGATCAAAAAGCAGGGAACGCGGCCCCGCGTGGCGCGCACAGAGTCGGGCGCGGTGCGCTGAGCCTGACGCTCCACGTGTGCCACCGTCGGCCAACCCCCATCGTCACGCCGTAGAATCACAGCGGAGGGCGCGCGGATGACGGATACGACGCAGCAGAGCAATGCTTCGTTGCGCGCCCTGCTGCCGCGAATTTTTTCGCGATCGCAGACCGGCGGCGCACTTGAGGCGCTTACCAAGACGGTTCGAGCACAACATCCCAAAGCGGATACCGCGCTCATCGAGCGGGCCTATCAGGTCGCGGAGCGCGCCCACGAAGGGCAAACCCGCAAAAGTGGCGAGCCCTACATCACGCATCCGCTCGCTGTTGCCCAGATCCTTGCTGACCTCGGAATCGGCGCGAAGACAATCGCCGCGGCGTTGCTGCACGACACCGTGGAAGACACGGCGTACAGCCTCGATGAAATGCGACGCGACTTCGGCGACGAAATCGCCATGCTGGTCGATGGTGTCACCAAGCTCGACAAGCTCAAGTACGGCGATAGCGCT
>JAYUKK010000196.1:0-10870 GCA_043764515.1 Microbacterium sp. | reverse complement strand
ATTGCGCGGGTCGCGGCGGGGCCGGACTAGCGCGCCTTCTTCTTGCCGGCGACGGTGCGCTTCGGGCCCTTGCGGGTACGTGCGTTGGTCTTCGTGCGCTGACCACGCACGGGGAGACCACGACGGTGGCGGATTCCCTCGTACGAGCCGATCTCGACCTTGCGGCGAATGTCGGCGGCGACCTCACGGCGGAGGTCACCCTCAACCTTGTAGGCGCCCTCGATGTGGTCGCGCAGAGCGACGAGCTGGTCGTCGGTCAGGTCCTTGACGCGCACGTTCGGGTCGATACCCGTGGCGACGAGGGTCTCGGTCGAACGCGTGCGTCCGACTCCATAGATGTAGGTGAGGGCGATCTCCACGCGCTTATCGCGCGGGATGTCCACTCCGGCTAGACGGGCCATGACGGCTCCTTATTGGTGGGTGAGAGGTGTGGAGCAGAACCGGTGCCAGGGCCTCTCGCCCTGGGTGTCCCCCGCATCCGCGGGATCTGGAACTGCCTGCTATTCGTGTTGAGTTGTGAGTTCGTGGGGGCCTAAGGCCTAGCCCTGACGCTGCTTGTGGCGGGGGTTCTCGCAAATGACCATCACGTTGCCGTGGCGGCGGATCACCTTGCACTTGTCGCAGATGGGCTTGACGCTGGGGTTGACCTTCATGGTGTTCTTCTTTCTCGCTGGCCTCGTGCGCCGGGTGGATCCCCGGGCCGTTCCTTATCCGGCGAAACCGTTACTTGTAGCGATAGACGATGCGGCCACGAGTCAAGTCGTACGGACTCAGCTCTACGATCACGCGGTCTTCGGGAAGAATGCGGATGTAGTGCTGGCGCATTTTGCCCGAAATGTGGGCGAGCACCTTGTGGCCATTGGTCAGCTCGACGCGAAACATCGCGTTGGGCAGCGCTTCGACCACCGAGCCTTCGATCTCGATGACACCGTCTTTTTTGGCCATTGCCTCTTCGTCGCTAAAAGTGTGGTTTCTACCGGTCGTGCGGATGACGCGGTGCTGCTGCGAGAAATCCCCTCTGCACGGCGGGATCTCGGGAGACACGCCAAAGGCGTGCCAAAAGCACCAAAGGTCGAGCTTAGGTGATATGACCACCCGGGGGCAAGTCGGTGCCCCGAGCGATGGGCATCCGGTCGGCTAGACGACGAAAAGTATGCCGCGGTGAGCAAGTGCGGCCTCGATGCGCGACGTCACCTCGGCAACCTCGCCAATACCGTCGACCTTGGCCAGCAACCCTCGTTCGTCGTACACACCGATGAGCGGTGCCGTCTGCTCTGCGTAGACCTCAAGCCGGTGGCGAACCACAGCCTCGTCGTCATCCGACCGCCCCTGCTCGAGAGCCCGCTTCTTCAAGCGCTCGACGACGACGTCGGGTTCGGCCACGAGTTCGACGACCGCATTCATTGATGTCCCGCCGGTTGCGAGCAGCTCGTCCAGCGCGCGCACCTGGTCGATCGTGCGGGGGTAGCCGTCCAGCAAGAATCCAGCCGCTGCGTCCGGCTGAGAGAGCCGATCGGCGACGAGGTCATTCGTGAGGCTGTCGGGCACGTTGTCGCCCGCATCCATGTACGCCTTTGCCTTGAGACCCAGCTCTGTCTCGTTGCGCAGGTGCTCACGGAAGATGTCTCCGGTAGAAATTGCCGGAATTCCCAGCGCTGCCGAGAGCCTTTGCGCCTGCGTGCCCTTGCCCGCGCCGGGCGGGCCGATCAGCAGCAGACGGGCGCTCATCGCAGCAGGCCTTCGTAGTGCCGCTGCTGCAACTGGGCGTCGATCTGCTTCACGGTCTCAAGACCCACACCGACGATGATGAGGATGCTCGCGCCACCGAACGGAAAGTTTTGGTTGGCACCGATCGCGGCAAAGGCGATCAGCGGAATCAGGGCGATCAAACCGAGATAGAGCGAGCCTGGCAACGTGACTCGCGTGAGCACGAAGTCGAGGTACTCAGCGGTCGGACGACCCGCACGGATGCCCGGGATAAAGCCGCCGTACTTCTTCATGTTGTCGGCGACCTCTTCAGGGTTGAAGGTGATCGCGACATAGAAATAGGTGAAGCCCACGATGAGCAGGAAGTACACGATCATGTAGATCGGGTTGTCTCCCGACACCAGGTTGTTCTGAATCCAGACGACCCACTCCGGTGCGGTCTCCCCGGCTGCCGGCTGGTTGAACTGCGCGATGAGCGCCGGCAAGTAGAGCAACGACGACGCGAAGATCACGGGCACGACGCCGGCCATGTTGACCTTGATGGGGATGTAGGTGTTGTTTCCGCCGTACGTACGACGGCCGACCATGCGCTTGGCGTACTGCACGGGGATGCGGCGCTGTGACTGTTCAACGAACACGACGCCCGCCATAACCAGCAGGCCGATGCCGAGCACGAGGAGGAAGATCTCCGGGCCCTGCGATACGGCGATTGCCCACAGAGCAGAGGGGAACGTGGCGGCGATCGACGTGAAGATCAACAGCGACATGCCGTTTCCGATGCCGCGCTCAGTGACGAGCTCGCCGAACCACATGATGAGGCCCGTGCCGGCGGTCATCGTGATGACCATGAGCAAAATCGCGTACCACGCGTCGTTCGTGATGAGCTGGCTGCACTCGGCAACGCCGCTCGTCGTCGGGAAGAGGGCCCCAGCCCGCGCGACCGTGATGAGGGTGGTCGACTGCAGAACCGCGAGGGCGATCGTCATGTAGCGGGTGTACTGCGTGAGCTTCGCCTGGCCCGCTTGACCCTCTTTGTGAAGGGTGTCGAAGTGGGGGATAACGACGCGGAGCAGCTGCGTGATGATCGACGCCGTGATGTACGGCATGATGCCGAGCGCGAAGATCGAGAGCTGCAACAGGGCGCCACCACTGAACAGGTTGACGAGCTGATAGAGGCCCGTCGCGCCCTGATTGCCTGCCAGGCAGATCTGCACATTCTGGAAGTCAACGAACGGCGCGGGGATGAACGACCCGAGGCGGAAGATCGCGACGATTGCCAGAGTGAAGCCGATCTTGCGGCGCAGGTCAGGCGTGCGGAAGATCCGCCCGATAGCTCTGAACACGAGGACCTCCCGTAGAAAAACCATGAGCATCCACTCGCCCGGCGGCGGGGGGATGCTGTGGCCCGAGTGGGCCGGAACCGCAGGGGAGGGTGGCCCCGAGGGGCCACCCGTCACCTACTGGATCGAACCGCCGGCAGCGACGATCTTCTGCTCAGCTGAGCGCGAGACCTTGTCGACGGTCACAGTGAGCTTAACCGCAATCTCGCCGTTGCCGAGAACCTTGACCTTCTCGTTCTTGCGAACGGCGCCCTTTGCCACGAGGTCAGCGATGGTGACATCGCCACCCTTGGGGTAGAGCTCGGCGAGCGCAGCAAGGTTAACAACCTGGTACTCGACCCGGAACGGGTTCTTGAAGCCGCGCAACTTGGGCGCGCGCATCACCGAGTTGAGGTTGCCGCCCTCAAAGCCGGGTCGGACCTGGTAGCGGGCCTTGGTTCCCTTGGTACCGCGACCAGCCGTCTTGCCCTTCGAGCCCTCACCGCGACCGACACGAGTCCGGTCTTTCTTCGACCCGGGAGCGGGACGAAGGTGGTGAACCTTGAGTACCTGCGGGCGCGCAACATCGGCCGACGGGGCCTTCTTCGCAGCAGTCTTCGCGGCCGGAGCCTTCTCCGCTGCAGACTTCGACGGAGCCTTGTCTGCCGCAGCCTTAGCCGGAGCCTTGTCAGCAGCAGCCTTGGCGGGAGCCTTAGCGGCAGCCGGAGCCTTCGCCGCGGCAGGAGCCTTGGCGGCAGCCGCCTTGGCCGGAGCCTTGGCAGCAGCCGACGTCGGCGCCTTCGCGGCAGCGGTCGTGGTCTTCTTGGCCGGGGCCTTCGCGGCCGCGTCCTTCTTCTCTTCAGCCATTAGTCAATCTCCTCGACCGTCACGAGGTGAGCGACCGTGCGCACGTAGCCGCGGTTGGCCGGGGTGTCTTCGCGGACGACGACATCGCCGATTCGCTTGAGACCGAGGCTCCGCAGCGTGTCGCGCTGGTTCTGCTTCTCGCTAATGACGGACTTGATCTGGGTCACCTTGAGCTGCGCAGCCATCACGCACCACCCTTTCCGGCGGCGGCCTCGGCCGCGAGGGCCTCAGCACGCACGAGGCGCGCGGGAGCGACATCCTCGAACTCGAGCCCACGGCGGGCGGCAACGGCACGCGGCTCTTCGAGCTGCTTGAGGGCTGCCACCGTCGCGTGGACGATGTTGATGGTGTTCGACGAACCGAGCGACTTGCTCAACACGTCGTGGATGCCCGCGCACTCCAGCACGGCGCGCACAGGACCACCGGCAATAACACCGGTACCGGCGGCAGCGGGGCGCAACAGCACCACACCGGCCGCGGCCTCGCCCTGCACGGGGTGCGGGATCGTCGCAGCGACGCGGGGAACGCGGAAGAAGTTCTTCTTCGCTTCCTCGACACCCTTCGAGATAGCCGTCGGAACCTCACGGGCCTTGCCGTAGCCGACACCGACCATCCCGTTGCCGTCACCGACGACGACGAGGGCGGTGAAGCTGAAGCGACGACCACCCTTGACGACCTTCGACACGCGGTTGATCGTGACGACCCGCTCGAGGAATTGGCTCTTCTCCGTCTCGCGCTGACCGCGGTCACGGTTCGGGTTGCGCTCGCGGCCGCCACGACGAGCCTCGCGGGGCTCGGTGTTCGCCTCGGACGACGCAGCGGTCTCCACGGGGGCTTCTTCCGCCACGGTCTGCTCCTTCACTGTTTCATTCACAGTCTCAGCCTCGCTCACAGGTCCAGTCCACCCTCTCGAGCTCCATCGGCGATCGCCGCGACGCGGCCCGCGTACCGGTTGCCGCCGCGGTCGAACACGACCGCCTCGACGCCGGCCTTCTTGGCACGCTCGGCGACGAGCTCGCCGACCTTGCGGGCCTTAGCCGTCTTGTCGCCCTCGAAGCCGCGGAGGTCACCCTCCATGGTCGAGGCGCTCGCCAGGGTGTGACCCTTGGTGTCGTCGATGACCTGCACGAAGACGTGGCGGGCCGAACGCGTGACAACCAGGCGCGGCCGCTCGGCCGTGCCCGTGATGCGCTTGCGCAGACGGGTGTGACGGCGGCTCTTAGCGGCCGTCTTGCTCTTGCCTCTAGTTCCGAGACCCATGACTACTTCCCACTCTTTCCGGCCTTGCGGCGCACGACCTCGCCGGCGTACCGCACACCCTTGCCCTTGTACGGCTCGGGCTTACGGATCTTGCGGATGTTCGCAGCGACCTCACCGACGGCTTGCTTGTCGATGCCGCTGACGGTGAGCTTGTTGTTGCCCTCGACCGTGAAGGTGATCCCGGCAGGCGGGTTCACGGTGACGGGGTGCGAGAAGCCGAGCGCAAACTCGACGCCTTCACCCTTGGCCTGCACGCGGTAACCGGTTCCGACAACTTCGAGGCCCTTGGAGTAGCCCTGAGTGACGCCGATGATCTGGTTCGCAATGAGCGTGCGGGTGAGCCCGTGCAGCGAGCGCGATGCGCGCTCGTCGTCGGGGCGCGTGACGACGACCTGGTTGTCCTCGATCGCGACCTCGATGGGGCTCGCAACGTTCAGCGCGAGCTCACCCTTCGGGCCCTTGACCGAGACGGCCTGGCCGTCGATCTTCACCTCGACACCACCGGGGATGTCAATGGGCATGCGTCCAATACGTGACATGGCGGGTTACCACACGTAGGCGAGGACTTCCCCACCCACGCCCTTCTTCATCGCCTCGCGGTCCGTCAACAGACCTGAGGAAGTCGACAGGATCGCCACACCAAGGCCACCGAGGACGGTGGGGATCTCGGTGGACTTTGCGTACACGCGCAGGCCCGGCTTCGACACGCGCTTGATGCCAGCGATCGAACGCTCGCGATTCGGGCCGTACTTGAGCGAGAGCGTCAGGGTGCTTCCGACGCGGGCGTCAGCGACGGCCCAGTCGGCGATGTAGCCCTCGCGCTTGAGGATCGCGGCGATGTGCGTCTTCAGCTTCGAGCTGGGAAGCGACACCGAGTCGTGGAACGCCGAGTTGGCGTTCCGCAGTCTGGTCAGCAGGTCTGCGACCGGATCTGTCATCGTCATGATGCAGTGTTTCCGTTTCTCGTCCGGTTTCGACGCCCGGTACACCGGGAGCCGACCTGGCCGATTGTGGTCCGAAGACCGGGTTGAGTGCTACTGGGGGGTGTCGGTCGAGCGGAAGGGGAATCCGAGCTCACGCAGCAAAGCGCGACCCTCATCATCCGTCTTCGCCGTCGTGACGACAGTGATGTCGAAACCGCGAACGCGGTCGATCTTGTCCTGGTCGATTTCGTGGAACACGCTCTGCTCTTGGAGACCGAAGGTGTAGTTGCCGTTGCCGTCGAACTGCGTGGCGCTCAAGCCACGGAAGTCGCGGATACGGGGAAGGGCGAGAGTGATCAGGCGGTCCATGAACTCCCAGGCTCGGTCGCCCCGCAGCGTCACGTGCGCGCCAATGGGCATACCTTCACGCAGCTTGAACTGCGCGATCGACTTGCGAGCCTTGGTGACCTGGGGCTTCTGACCCGTGATCGCCGTGAGGTCTTTGATAGCACCGTCGATGACCTTAGAGTCGCGGGCAGCCTCGCCCACACCGGTGTTCACGACGATCTTCACGAGCGCCGGAACCTGGTGCGGGTTGGTGTACCCGAATTGCTCGGTGAGCGCCTTCGTTATCTCAGCGCGGTACTTCTGCTTGAGGCGCGGCTGGACCTTGTTCGCCAAGGCGGCGCCAGCCGGCGCGGCAGTTTCGGTTGACATTAGAGCTTCTCACCTGACTTCTTGGAGTACCGCACGCGGACGGTCTTCTTGACGCCGTTCTTCTCGACGGTCTCCTCACGGAAACCCACGCGGGTCGGCTTCTTGGACTTCGGGTCGACGAGAGCCACGTTCGAGATGTGGATCGGCGCCTCTTGCGTCTCGATGCCACCCGTCTTCGTGCCGCGCTGCGTCTGACCGACGCGAACGTGCTTTGTGACGTAGTTGACACCCTCGACGATCACGCGGTTCTTCTCCGCGATGACCTCGATGACGCGACCCTGCTTGCCGCGGTCGCCGCCACGTTCTTCGGTCGCGCCGCTGATCACCTGGACGAGATCGCCCTTCTTGATCCTGGCCATGGTTACAGCACCTCCGGGGCGAGCGAGACGATCTTCATGAACTTCTTGTCGCGAAGCTCGCGACCGACCGGTCCGAAGATACGGGTACCGCGAGGGTCTCCGTCGGCCTTCAAAATGACAGCCGCGTTCTCGTCGAACTTGATGTACGAACCGTCGGCACGACGGGTCTGCTTGACGGTACGCACGATGACCGCCTTGACGACATCACCCTTCTTGACGTTGCCGCCCGGGATCGCGTCTTTGACGGTGGCAACAATGATGTCGCCGAGACCCGCGTAGCGACGGCCAGAGCCGCCAAGCACGCGAATCGTCAGGAGTTCTTTGGCGCCCGTGTTGTCGGCCACCTTGACTCTGGATTCTTGCTGAAGCATTTCTTACTCCTAGTGGGCAAGTAGGCGATGCCTACTTGGCCTTCTCGAGAATCTCGACGAGGCGCCAGCGCTTCGTAGCGGACAGGGGACGGGTCTCAGAGATGAGCACCAGGTCGCCGATGCCGGCGCTGTTGAGCTCGTCGTGCGCCTTGACCTTCGATGTGCGGCGGATGACCTTGCCGTACAGCGGGTGCTTCACGCGGTCTTCGACCTCGACGACGATGGTCTTTTCCATCTTGTCGCTGGTCACGAAGCCGCGACGCACCTTGCGGTAGCCGCGAGCGGCCTCGTCACGAACATCGTGCGCCGCCGACTCGTGGCCGGTAGAGGCGGACTTCTTCTCGGTGGTCGCCATCAGTTCTTCTCCTCGGTGTTGTCCGAAGTCGTGGTCGTCGCGGGCTCAGCGGCGGCGGCAGCCTCGGCCGGAGCCTCGGTCTTCGCCTTCGCGGCCTTCTTCGCCGGCTTCTCCGGAACCTCGATGGGTGCCGGGGTGGCCCGCAGCCCAAGCTCGCGCTCGCGGATGATCGTGTAGATGCGCGCGATGTCGCGCTTCACCGCACGGAGACGCCCGTGGCTCTCGAGCTGGCCAGTAGCGGCCTGGAAGCGCAGGTTGAACAGCTCTTCCTTGGCCTTCTTCAGCTCGTCGAGCAGGCGCTCGTCTTCAAACGTGTCGAGCTCGACAGGTGCCAGCTCTTTCGATCCGATCGCCATTACGCGTCGCCTCCCTCGCGCTTGATGATGCGTGCCTTGAGGGGCAGCTTGTGAATGGCACGGGTCATGGCTTCGCGAGCAAGCTGCTCGCTCACGCCGGCGACCTCGAAGAGAACGCGACCCGGCTTGACGTTCGCGACCCACCACTCGGGCGAGCCCTTACCCGAACCCATGCGGGTTTCGGCGGGCTTCTTCGTGAGCGGACGGTCAGGGTAGATGTTGATCCACACCTTGCCGCCACGCTTGATGTGGCGCGTCATGGCGATACGAGCGGACTCGATCTGGCGGTTCGTGACATACGCGGGCGTGATGGCCTGGATGCCGAACTCGCCAAACGACACCTCGGTGCCACCGGTCGCGTGCCCACTCCGCTTGGGGTGGTGCTGCTTGCGGTACTTGACCTTGCGGGGAATCAGCATTGTTCCTAGCCTTCCGCTCCGGCCGCGACGGGCGCCGAGGCGGTGGCCGGACGGCCACCATCACGACGGGGACCGCGGTCCGAATCACGACGCTCGGGGCGCGACGACTTCTGGGTCGCCTGCTCACGAGCAAGTTCTTTGTTGGTGATGTCGCCCTTGTAGATCCAGACCTTCACGCCGATGCGGCCGAAGGTGGTCTTGGCCTCGTAGAAGCCATAGTCGATATTCGCGCGCAGCGTGTGCAAGGGAACACGGCCTTCGCGGTAGAACTCCGACCGGCTCATCTCGGCGCCGCCGAGACGACCCGACACCTGGATACGAACACCCTTGACGCTCGCGGTGCGCTGTGCGCCCTGCAGGCCCTTACGCATCGCGCGGCGGAATGCCACACGTGCGCTCAGCTGCTCAGCGATGCCCTGGGCGACCAACTGAGCCTCGGCCTCGGGGTTCTTGACCTCGAGGATGTTGAGCTGAATCTGCTTGGCGGTGAGCTTCTCGAGATCGGCGCGGATGCGCTCGGCCTCGGCGCCACGGCGACCAATCACAATGCCCGGACGGGCCGTGTGGATGTCGACGCGAACGCGGTCACGGGTGCGCTCGATCTCGATGCGAGCGACGCCGGCCCGGTCGAGGCTCTTGGTGAGCATCGCGCGGATCTTGACGTCTTCGGCAACGTAGTCCGAGTACCGCTGGCCGGGCTTCGTCGAGTCGGAGAACCAGCGCGACACGTGGTCGGTGGTGATTCCGAGTCGGAAACCGTACGGGTTGACTTTCTGGCCCATGACTACTTGCTCGCCTTCTTCTTGCCGGTGCTCGAACCCGTCGCGACCAGCTCATCCGGCGTGGCAAGCACGATGGTGATGTGGCTGGTGCGCTTGAGGATGCGGAACGCACGACCCTGGGCACGCGGCTGGAACCGCTTGAGGGTTGCGCCCTCGTCGACGAAGGCGCGAGACACGTAAAGGTCTTGCTCGTCGAGGAAGGTGTTCGCAGCATCCGCCTTCACGCGTGCGTTGGCGATAGCCGCAGCGACGAGCTTGTAGACGGGCTCGCTCGCACCCTGGGGCGCGAACTTCAGGATGGCAAGAGCCTCAAGGGCCTGCTTGCCGCGGATCAGGTCGACGACGCGACGAGCCTTCTGAGGCGTCACGCGGATGTGTCGCACGCGGGCGATCGACTCCACCATGTCAGTACTCCTCTTCACGCCGCCGGGTTACCGGCGACGACCCTTCTTGTCGTCCTTCTCGTGGCCGCGGAAGGTGCGGGTCGGCGCGAACTCGCCGAGCTTGTGGCCGACCATGGTCTCGGTCACGAACACGGGGATGTGCTTGCGGCCGTCGTGCACAGCGATGGTGTGTCCGAGCATGGCGGGCACAATCATCGACCGGCGCGACCAGGTCTTGATGACGTTCTTGGTGCTGGCCTCGTTCTGGGCGAACACCTTGCGGAGCAGGTGGTCGTCGACGAACGGACCCTTTTTAAGACTGCGAGGCATTGTTCTCGACTCCTACTAGCGCTTCTTGCCAACGTTGCGGCGACGGACGATGAGCTTGTCGCTCTCTTTCTTGCGACCACGCGTGCGGCCTTCCGACTGGCCCCACGGGCTCACCGGGTGACGACCACCACTGGTCTTGCCCTCACCACCACCGTGCGGGTGGTCGACCGGGTTCATCGCGACACCACGCACCGTCGGGCGAACGCCCTTCCAGCGCATGCGGCCGGCCTTACCCCAGTTGATGTTCGACTGCTCGGCGTTGCCGACCTCGCCGATCGTCGCGCGGCAGCGCGCGTCGACGTTGCGGATTTCGCCCGAGGGCAAACGCAGCTGGGCGTAGGGACCGTCTTTCGCCACAAGGCGAACAGAGGCACCGGCCGAGCGCGCCATCTTCGCGCCGCCACCGGGGCGGAGCTCGATGGCGTGGATGACCGTACCCACGGGGATGTTGCGCAGCGGCAGGTTGTTGCCGGGCTTGATGTCAGCCGACGGACCCGACTCGACGATGTCGCCCTGCGCCAGCTTGTTCGGCGCCAAGATGTAGCGCTTGGTGCCGTCGACGAAGTGCAACAGTGCGATGCGCGCCGTGCGGTTGGGGTCGTACTCGATGTGCGCAACCTTGGCGTTCACGCCGTCTTTGTCATTGCGACGGAAGTCGATGACGCGGTACTGACGCTTGTGGCCACCGCCGATGTGGCGGGTGGTGATGCGACCCGAGTTGT
>JAYUKK010000195.1:0-3156 GCA_043764515.1 Microbacterium sp. | reverse complement strand
TGTTGAGTGAGCAGCGCCAGGCGCTGCCCGCGATACCCGTCTCCCACGGCTGCGTCGTTATGCCCCGACGAGCTCGCGGATCGCCGCCTCGAACACCTCGTGGTGAGCATCCACATCGGTGCGCGTCGTCATGGGCGCCATGAGGGCCATGTTGTGGAACGGCGTGAGCATGATGCCGCGGTTTACCAAGAAGAGGTGCAAGAAGTCTTCGAGCTCACCGTCGGCCGCCTCGGCGGCCAGCGTGCCGTTGATCGGGTACGGCCGCGCGAAGCGGTATTCGGCGCGCGCACCTAGCTGGTTGATCGACCACGGCAACTCATAGCGATCAAAGAGCTCGTTGACCCCGTCAGTGAAGTACGTCGCCGTGTCGATCATGGTCTCGAAGGCCTCGTCGGTCAGCACGTGCTCGAGCGTCGCGCGCATGGCCGCGACCGCGAGCGGGTTGCCGGCGAGGGTGCCGCCGACGCCGCCCATGTCGACGAGGTCGAGGTCGGTGCGCGCGAGCGCGCGCTCGGCGAACTCGCCCGACAGGCCATAAGCGCCGGTCGGGATGCCCCCGCCGATCGACTTGCCGATGACCACGAGGTCGGGCTCGAGGTTGTAGGCGGTCGTCATGCCGCCAGGCCCGGCCGAGAAGGTGTGCGTTTCATCGATGATGAGCAGCGCGTCGTACTGCCGCGTCAACGCACGAACACCCTCGAGGTAGCCGGGCTCGGGCAGAACGATGCCGATGTTGGTGAGCGCCGGCTCGATGAGCACTGCGGCGACATCGCCGTGGGCGAGAGCCCGCTCGAGGCCCGGCAGGTCGTTGTACTCGGCGGCGCGTGAGGTTTCGGTGACATCGACGGGGGCGCCCACGTTGCCGGGGCGCGACATGCTCTCGCCGTCAGGCCCGACGACGACGAGCGACTCGTCGACCGATCCGTGGTAGCAGTACGAGTGGAAGACGATCTTGGGCTTTCCGGTGATCGCGCGCACGAGGCGAATCGCCCAGCGATTCGCATCCGTCGCCGTCAGCGAGAAGCTCCAGCGGTCCATCGTGAAGCGGCGCGACAGCTCGGCGCCGACCCACTCGGCGTCTTCCGTCGGCAGCATCGTGACAAGGCCGCCGAGCTCGCCGGCGCGGCGCGTGATCGCCTCGACGACGACGGGGTTCGAGTGCCCGGCCATCGAGCCGGTGTCGCCCAGGGCAAAGTCGATGTACTCGTGCCCGTCGATGTCCCACACGCGATTGCCGTGGGCGCGGTCGAGGTAGATCGGAAAGGCCCCCGACTTCTTGTTCATCCAGGTCATGGGCACGCGGCCGAACAGGTGCTCGGCGTTGGCGTAGGCGGCCTGCGACTTCGGGCGGGCGGCGATGAAGGCCTGCTGCTCGCGCTCGGTGAGCTCGGCAAGGCGGGTGCGATCGATACTGATCATGATGGTGTTCCTCACTGTTCGTCGACGACGACGGATGCGCGCGCTCGGGTACACCGAACGACCGCGCAGCGGCATCGGTTCCGCGCGAAATAGGTCGCGACTGAGGTGACCGGAAGCGATGAAGGCAACCACCGCTCCTCGACGGGTCACGCCGCCTCGAGAGAGCCTCGGGGCGCCGTTCGCAAGCGCGGAACGCCTCTAGTGTTGCACGCTGCCCCGGGGGTCTGGCAAGGAGCGTCAGCTGAGGGTGCGCGGCACGAGCTTCGGAGCGCCCGGAATCAGACCCAGCACGGCCACCAGCACGTCGCCGCTGGGGGTGGCGGCGTAGCAGTTCCAGCCCATCGCCTCGGCCGACAGTAGCTCGAACGCGACGCGGCTCGGCGTGCGCTCGTTGGCGTAGAAGTCGACGGCGAGGCGGCACGACTGTTCGGCGGTGGAGCGAGCGATTGAGTACGTTCCGACGGCGGTCGGCAGCAGCATCCCGATGAGCGCAATGAGCGCGACCCAGCGCATGACGCGGCGACGGCGCTCCCACGCCGGAATCCCGGCGTCATCGTCGACCGCCCCGCGCAGCTCAATCGGGTCGTCGTCGTCCATGACGGCCAGTCTGCCACTCAGCGCTCAACGTGCGCCGAGCCCGCGAAGCGCGGCGGCGCGACAAAAAGCTCAGTGCGAGTCCGTCGCCGAGATCTCCGTGCGGTCGCCGCTCCACAGCGTGTGGAAGGTGCCTTCTTTGTCGACGCGCTTGTAGGTGTGTGCGCCGAAGAAGTCGCGCTGACCCTGCACGAGCGCGGCCGGCAGGCGGTCGGCGCGCAGACCGTCGTAGTACGAGAGCGACGACGCGAACGCGGGGGTCGGGATGCCCGCAAGCGCCGCACCCGACACGATGCGGCGCCACGACGGCAGTGCCCCGGCCACGGCCTCGGCGAAGTACGGCGCGGTGACGAGCGCGACGAGCGCGGGGTCGGCAGCGTAGGCCTCGGTGATGCGGTTGAGGAAGCGAGCGCGGATGATGCACCCCGCACGCCAGATGCGCGCGATGTCACCCTTCTTGATGTCCCAGTTGTACTGCTCGGCGCCGGCGACGATCGCGTCGAAGCCCTGGCTGTAGGCGATGATCTTCGAGGCGTAGAGCGCGCGGCGCACGTCGTCGACGAACGCGTCGCGGTCGGTCACGGCCCACTCGTGCGTGCTGCCGGGCAGTGACGCCGCGGCGGCGCGCTGCGCGGGCTTCGACGAGAGCGAACGAGCGAACACGGCCTCGGCGATACCCGAGACGGGAACCCCGAGGTCGAGCGCGGTCTGTACCGTCCACGCGCCGGTGCCCTTGGCGCCGGCCTGATCGAGAATGACGTCGACGAGGGGCTTGCCCGTCGTCGCATCCACCTGGCGCAGCACTTCGGCGGTGATCTCGATGAGGTAGCTCTCGAGTTCGCCGGTGTTCCACTCGGCGAACACGTCGGCGATCTCGGCGGGCTCGAGGCCACCCACGCGCCGAAGCAGGTCGTAGGCCTCGGCGATGAGCTGCATGTCGACGTACTCGATGCCGTTGTGGATCATCTTGACGAAGTGGCCAGCACCGTCGGTGCCGACGTGTGTGACGCACGGCTCGCCTTCGGCGACCGCAGCGATCGACTCGAGAATCGGCTTGAGAGTGATCCAGGCCTCGGCCGAGCCGCCGGGCATGATCGAGGGGCCGTTGAGGGCTCCCTCTTCGCCGCCGGCATCTCCGGCGGC
>JAYUKK010000194.1:0-3158 GCA_043764515.1 Microbacterium sp. | reverse complement strand
CAGCTCCAGGCGCTGCGGTCGCGATCCCAGTACAGTTCGACGCCGTTGCCTTCCGGGTCCGTGAAGTAGAAGGCCTTGCTCACGAGGTGGTCGGAGCTTCCCGTGAACGTGTTCGGGTACTTGCGAGCGACCGAGTAAACGGCACCGGCGAGCGCTTCCTCTGACTCGAACAGGATGGCCGTGTGAAACAGCCCAGCGTCTCGTTGGTTGACGTGCGCGAGTTCGGGTGCGTGCTCAAGGATCATCACCGGGGTTGTGCCCCGGCCCAGCGTGACGGTCGGCCCGGCCGCGGTGAGCACCTCAAGCGCGACCGCATCGCGGTAGTAGGCGGTCATCGCATCGAGGTCACCCACCCGCAGGGTCACCGGACCCATTGCGGTGTGGGCGGCCAGCACTTCACTCATGCGCTGTCAAACACCGGTGACGCAACACCTATTCCGTGAGTCGGTCGATGAGTTCGCGGTAGCGGGCCGCGGTGCGTTCCACAATGTCGGCGGGCAGCGGCGGTGGGGTGCCGGTACGGTCCCAGTGGGCGGCGAGCCAGTTGCGCACGATCTGCTTGTCGAAGCTCGCGGTGCGTTCGCCCGAATCGTAGGCCGCGGCATCCCAGTACCGGCTGCTGTCGCTGGTGAGCACCTCGTCGGCGAGAGTGAGTTCGCCGGTCACCGGGTCGGCGCCGAACTCGAACTTGGTGTCGGCGAGAATGATGCCCCGCGATTCCGCGATGACGGATGCCGCGGCAAAGACCTTCAGCGAGGCATCCCGCAGCGCGGCTGCCGCCGCCGGGCCGACCAGCTCCTCGGTGCGCTGGAACGAGATGTTCTCGTCGTGCTCCCCCAGGGGCGCCTTCCACGCGGGCGTGTAGATCGGTTGCGGCAGTCGGTCGCCGTCGCGCAACCCCGCGGGCAGGGCGATGCCGCACACGCTCTGCGTTGCCTGATACTCGACCCAGCCGCTGCCGGAGAGGTAGCCGCGCACCACGCACTCGATCGGATACATGTCGAGCTTCTTCACGAGCATCCCGCCCGGGGGCAGGTCGAAGTCGGCGTGCAGCAGGTGGTTGGCAATGGGCAGTTGGGCAAACCACCAGAGACTCAGCCGAGTGAGCAATTCCCCCTTGCCCGGGATGCCCGGCTCAAGCACGTGGTCGAATGCACTGACGCGGTCGCTGGCCACCACGAGAAGCTGCTCGGGTCGGGCCGGGTTCTCGTACAGGTCCCGCACTTTGCCGGAATACGTCGGGCCCCAGCCCTCCGGGATCATTCGGTGACCCGCAGCGCAATGTCTTTTCGGTAGTGCCCACCCTCGAGGTGGATGGTCTCCAGCGCGAGATAGACGCGGGCGCGAGCTTCGAAGAATGTGCGACCGGTGGCGACGACGCTCAGCACGCGACCTCCGGTTGCGACGTAGCCGCCGTCAACAAGGGCCGTGGCGGCGTGGGTGATGGTGACGTCACGCACCATGTCGAGGCCTGTGATCGGCCGACCGGTGACGGGAACCTCGGGGTAACCCTCGCTGGCGAGCACGACGGTGACGGCGACATCGTCGGTGAACTCGGGGCGCGGGTGGGAGCCGAGCTCGCCGGTTGCGGCCGCGAACAGCAGCCCGCTTAGCGGGGTCTTCAGGCGGGGCAGCACGACCTGCGTCTCGGGATCGCCGAAGCGAGCATTGAACTCGATCACCTTCAGGCCGTTGGAGGTGACGATGAGTCCGCAGTAGAGCAGCCCGATGAAGGGGGTGCGTTCGCCGGCCAGCTGTCGCACCGTGGGAACAGCCACGGTTTCGATCACCTCGTCAACGAAGCCCTCCGGCAACCACGGCAGCGGGGAGTACGCACCCATCCCGCCGGTGTTGGGGCCCTCATCGCCGTCGAAGACGCGCTTGTAGTCCTGCGCGGGCGACAGGGGGAGCACGTTGTGGCCGTCGCTGAGCAGAAACAGCGAGACCTCTTGGCCGGAGAGGAACTCTTCGACGAGTACCGCGCCGTGGGCGAGCCAGTAGTCAGCGTGCGCGATGGCGGCATCCCGGTCGTCGGTGACCAGCACACCCTTGCCCGCGGCGAGGCCGTCCGCTTTGACGACGTAGGGGGCCCCGTACTCATCGACCGCGGCGACGGCCTCCTCGATAGTGCCAGCACGGGTTGCTCTGCCGGTGGGCACGCCCGCGTCATCCATGATTCGTTTGGCGAAAGTCTTGCTGCCCTCGAGGGCCGCAGCGGCCTTGCCCGGCCCGAAGACGGCGATACCGCGCTGGCGAAGCGCGTCGGCGACCCCCGCCACGAGCGGAGCCTCCGGGCCAATCACGACGAGAGCGATGTCGTTGTCGAGGGCGTAAGCGCTCACGACGTCTCCGCGGGTCGGGTCGAGTGCGACCACGGGCACCACGGCCGCGATTCCCGCGTTGCCCGGGGCGGCCGTAATCTCATGGCCCGCACCCTCGCTGAGCAGAGACAGGATGATGGCGTGCTCGCGGGCGCCGGAGCCGAGGACGAGGATTCGCACGGGTCAACCCTACCGAGGTGCCCCGGTAGCGTTGGGGTATGCCACCCAAGCGCATCCCCACCGACGCTGGACGGGCGGCGGTGGCATCCGCGCTCGCGGGATCGACGACGGAGCTGCCGACCGCCGTGCGCTACCTGCTTCAGTTGCTCGCCGGCAGCGCCGAGGGCAACACGGTCGAGGTGCGCGTTCCGCCGTTCGGTGCCGTGCAGGCGATCGAGGGGCCGCGCCACACCCGCGGCACCCCACCCAACGTGATCGAGACGGATGCCGCGACCTGGCTCGCCCTCGCAACGGGCGGCTTGAGCTGGGCCGAGGCCGTCGCCGCAGGGAGTGTCTCGGCGTCGGGGGCGCGCGCGGACCTCGGCGGCCACCTCCCACTGGCGTGGGAGACAATGGAGGGGTGAGCGATTCATCCCGTCCTGTCAAGGTGCGCCGAGCGCCCAAGTTTGGTGCATTCCTCGCGGTCGGCGCCGTGGTGGGCGCTCTGGTTACGCTGGTGGTCACGTCCCAGTTTCCGGTCGACCCGAGCGTGGGGTTCATCGCGCTGTTCGGGTACCTGTGCCTATTCGGCGTTCCGGCCGGGGTTGCTCTGGGTGGGCTGATTGCCCTGATTCTCGACCGCCGCTCCTCGAAGCGAGCGCGCGAAGTGGTCGCTGA
>JAYUKK010000193.1:0-10998 GCA_043764515.1 Microbacterium sp. | reverse complement strand
GCTCTCCTCGACCGTCAGCAGGCTTACGCCGACAACGACCTGGTCGCGGCGGCCGAGGCTGACGAGCGGCTGCAGGAGGCCATCGAGCGCGCTCTCGCGCTGAGCGAGTAGTGCTGACCCAGCGCTGCTGAGCGAGTAGGCGACCGTGGGGCAACCCGACCTTCCCGAGTGGGCCCGGATCAACCGGGCCCACTGGGATGAAAAGGTGCCCGTGCACGTCGCGAGCGAGTTCTACGACCTTGCTCCGCTGCGCGCGGAGGAGGGACGGCTCTACCCCGTCGAAGAGGCCGAGCTGCCGCGCATCGCACCCGACGGTTGGAACGGGCTGCGGGTGCTGCACCTGCAGTGCCACTTCGGTGCTGACACCCTCGTGCTCGCGCAGCGCGGGGCCACGGTCGTGGGGCTCGACTTTTCGATGCCCGCGGTGCGCCAGGCTCGCGAGCTCGCCACCGAGCTCGGGCTCGACGACCGCAGTCGCTTCATCTGCGCCGACCTCTACGACGCCCGGCACGCGCTGCCCGACCCCGAAGGGTTCGACCTGGTCTACACGACGTGGGGCACGATCGGCTGGTTGCCCGATGTCGCCGAGTGGGCGCGCATCATCGCCTGGTTTCTCAAGCCTGGGGGGCGGCTGTACTTTGCCGACGGGCATCCGTCAGCATTCGTGTTCGACGACCCGCTCGACGACCAGCCCGCCGCGTTGCTCGACGGCGGCCCCACGCGGTTTCCGACGCCGCGCTTCGGCTACTTCGATCGCGAGCCCTCCGACCTCGACGAACCGGGCGACTATGCCGATCGGGATGCTGTACTCGCGAACACGCGCACTGTCGAGTGGATGCATCCGCTCGGGCAGACCCTCACGGCTCTCGTCGACGCGGGCCTGACGATCGACTTCGTGCACGAACACGACGCGGTGCCCTGGCAGATGTTCTCGGTGCTCGAGCCGCGCGGCGACGGCCTGTGGGGATGGCCCGCGACCGCCTGGCTGCCCCTCGGCATGAGCCTCGGAGCCACCCGCCGCTGAGGTTTCATGTCGTAGGCGTTGACCTGCCGCGGTGGCCCGGCCATGCTGATTCTCGGCCCTGTCAACCTCGCGGGGCCTCTCGCGCGTCGAGGAGGTGTGAGCGTGACCGAGACGACTCGGGTCTGGAAAGACCTCGATGAGTTCGTCGCGCTCGAGTACCCAAAAGTTGTTGCAGCGGTCGGCATGATCACGGGGTCACGGCGCGACGCTGAAGATGCCGTGCAGGATGCCATCGTTGGCCATCTCGCGCGGCCTCCGCAGCGTGAGATTCGCAACCTCGCGGCGTGGATCACCGTGGTGGCGAGCAATCGTGTTCGCGACCTGCAGCGCTCGCGCGGCGCTGAGTCGCGAGCTCTCGCGGCGGTGGGCGTTGACCCTGACCAGTTCGAGTCAGCGACCCACGGCCTCGACATCGATGTCGTGCGCGCGCTCGACAAGCTGCCGCTGCAACAACGGCAGGTGTGTGTGCTGCACTATCTACTCGACCAATCCATACAGACCATCGCCGAAGGCCTCGGGGTGAGCGAGGGCACCGTCAAGACGCAGTTGCATCGCGCTCGCGCGACTCTGGCCCGACTGATCGAGAGGGGAAATCACCGTGGCTGACGGGAACAACCTCGATGATCTGATGCGGCGCGCCCTCCATGACGCCGCGCAACCTGCCGACCCCACCGGAGTCGCCGACGCATTGCGTGCGCGCGTCGATGACGGCGATCTCGGTGTCGCGGTCTCGTCGAGCGTCGCACCGGGCTGGGGTGGGCTCGGTGTTCGCGCGTGGCTGCCCTGGGTCGGCGTCATCGTGGCCGCCGCGATCGTGGGCGCCACTCTGGGTGCAACAGGGGTTTTCGGCGGGTCGATTACGGAGACGACGGATGCAAGCCCCGTCGTCGTCGAATCGCGCTCAGCCGACCCGCAATCGTGCGGGGAGGCGCCGGGTGCCGGCGGCGTGTGCCCGACGAGTGAGGAACTCGACGATTCCCCCGCACCCAGCGATGACCCCAGCGAGGCTCCACCGGCGCCGGCGCCGGAACCTGACCCTGAACCGGACCCGGCTCCACCGAGCGACACAACGCTACCGACTGTGCAGCAAGTCAGCATCGACTCGAACCCCTGCCCCGCCGTCATTCAGGCCGTCGCCGCCGACAACGTGGGCGTCACCCAGATGACGTTGTCGTGGTCGGGCGTCGCAACCGGATCCGCTTCCATGTCGCTCGTGAGCGGAACCTGGCGCTACCTCTACGACTCCGAAAACCTGCCCGAAGGCACCATGACCTTCACGGCCATCGCGCGCGATGCCGCCGGCAACGCGAGCGCTCCCGTCTCTACCACCGACTACATCGTGTGTGTGCTGTGACGCAGCGCCCTGAACCCCCCTATCTCGACAACGACCGCAGTTTCGACAACCACCGAGGAGCATCCATGAAGCGCCCTGTCACCACGGCCCTGACCGCCAGCCTGCTGACGATCGTCGCCGTCACGACCCTCGCTGCGTGTAGTGCGCCGACGACGCCCGACTCGGCACCCGACCCCACGTCTGCCTCGTCGGGCGGCGGAGCCGACGCGCCATGCGTCGTCGGCCTGTGGCAGCTCGATGTCGCCGACTATGCCGCGCAAATGGGGGCCTACCTGGTGAACGTCGGGGTTCCGATGACCGACTTTGCGGCGACGGGCGAGGGCACCGTCGAGTTCACTCTCGACGGCCTTGCGTCGACCGACATCGACCTCACGAGCACGGGCACGATTGTGGCCGGCGAGACGAGCGTGCCTCTGACGGCCCGCTCGGTCTACACCGGAACCGGTGACTGGAGCGACCCGGGCGACGGCGTGACGATCGAACTCGAGAACTGGGTCACCGAGGTCGACCCGACGGTCGTGCTCGAACCGGAAGCTCCCGAGATTCCGGCGATCGACTTCACCGGCATCCCCTCGATGTCGGTCACGTGCACCGACTCCACGCTCACCCTGCGGGGTCAGGATGCTCCAGTGACGGCCACCTTCACGCGCTAAGCCGCGCGGCCCCAGCCCCGCACGCTCCCAGCCCCGGTTAGTCCGCCTCCCAGGCACCTGCTATCCTGAAGACACGCCGCGGGGTGGAGCAGTTCGGTAGCTCGCTGGGCTCATAACCCAGAGGTCGCAGGTTCAAATCCTGTCCCCGCAACCACGCGACTAGAGGCCCGATCCTTCGATCGGGCCTCTAGTGTTTCGCGCTTGACTACGCGTTTGACGACATCGCCGCGTGAACTGAGTTCGCGCGCCGACGATAACGGGAACCTGCATCCACTCTGTGTCTGAGATTGGTTCACCGGCATGTGGCATGATGCGCCGCATTGGAGCCTGGGGCGTCGCGATCTTTAGCAATGACGAGGCTTGCGATGTTCGAGAAGATTTCCGTGAACTCATTGCATCAGGTCTCGACGCAGTGACAGCGACGGAGAGGTTGCGAGCCGAATACAGGGCCGAGTCGCCGGATGACCACGACTTCTGGCTTGCACTCGCGGCGACACAGCACAGTACCGGCCATGTGGTTCGTGATGTGATCGCGCGCGCCTTGCAGATTACTGAAGACCCCGATGAGCTCGAACGATGGGCGGTTAGCGAGCGCTCGCGCCGTGCGGCGGCGCTATCGCGCCTTGCCGATCAGCTAGGGCAGACACCCCCACCACCGAAACGCTTCCGGCAACGAAAGAAGAATGTTACTGCGCTACTACCCGGGCAGCACGTGGTTGTTCCCGCAACGGACTCGACGCCGGAGCTCGTGTTCCGCGTCATTGGCATCCACACCGACCGAGGAGGTCAGGCTCCGGAGGTACAGGCTCTCGAATGGCGGAGTCGGCGGGACTTCGCGCGCGCGAACCGACTAATGCCAATCGTCGATCCCTGGCCCGAGGCCCTCCCGTACCGAGACAAGCGCGTCGGAGGTTTCTCATTCATCATGTTTGGGCCGCCTCCAGTCGGCCTCGTGATTCTTCCAGTGGTGAGCGACGACCAGACCCCGAGCCGCCCAGTAAAGAACTGGAACATACCGAGGTGGGGCACCCCGGGATCTTTGTCTGACTACTTCGATCGCAAGGGCCGCCCAGTAGGACCGCGCCGCCCAACCACCCCTCGGTAGTGTTAGCTGCGCGGCCAACGCGTGGTGGCTTTTCGACGGTAAAGGCAGGTTCCCCGCTGAGATCTGGGCTCATCACCCAGAGGTCGCAGGTTCACATCCTGCCCCCGCAACCACAGCAAAGATCCCGGGCACTAGTGCACAGTGGCTAGGTTCTTTCGTTGTCTGAGGGGACGAATAGCGCCCCAGTGACGAGCGCGTGGCGCATAGTCGCCGCAGTGCACTGAACTCGGGTGCACCTCAGGCGTCAATCGCGCTAGTTGTTGGTGCTGCTCTCCGTGCAGAGGATCAACCCGTCTTCCGCGAAGAACGCGGTGTACCTGAAGCCGTTCTGCGACAAACCCATGCTCTGGTAGTCCCCACGTTCGTCCTTAATCCAGTCAATCGGGTTCGGGCCAATGGTGATAGGCGAGCCGTCTTCTCCATCGGACCCGTCGTCTCCATCGGACAGAGACTTCAGTGCGGCGTCGACGAAGCACTCGTCGTAGACGAACTGCATGACGGCGTCGTCGGACGTGGTGTTCGGAGGGAGATTAAGGATGGCGAGGATGAAGCTCACCTTCGACCACGTGCACGGGACAATCCAGATGACGGGGCCGTCGGTAGCCAACCCCTCGCTGGGGCTTCCAACACACATGCTGACCTGGGGGACCACTGCTTGCCGGTTCTCATTCAAGATGCGAACCTCCGTGGACACCTGCGCTGGCTGAGCTGGTTGTTCATCGACCGACGGCGACGCGCTCTCGAGCGGTGTCGTCGACGGCGCAGGCGATGGCGTTGATGGTGACGCCTCCGGTGACGGGGCTTCGGAAACAGTCGCCGGATTCTCGTCGAGGGCGAGAGAAAACACAGACGTTGCAACGCTGATCACGATCGCGATGAGGCCCGCGACGGCAGTGGCAAGAAGGATGACTCGCACGTGTCGCGCACGATGCATACGCGCAAATGGATCACTGCTGTCGTTCGTTCCGGCCATGGAATCGTGTGTAGTTCTCACACGTGAACGGACGGCAACAAGAACCCACACGGCGTCTGGCCGAGCGTTACTCGACTCAACGAGGATGCCAGCCGTTACGGGCACGCGCCCGAAGCCGGCAGCCTCGACAGGCTGAACGACGTCGATGTCGTTCTCGACACCGTCCGGGTGCGCAGCACGCGAGTAAACTGACACTCGTGTCGAGCATCCGCCCCCTCGTCCGTCGTCCAGCCCTCGTGTCGTCGGCGCTCGCGCCGATCTTCTTCATCGGGGGCACAGTCATTGCCGAAGCACTGTGGCCCGAGTTCGACCCGGTGCGGCAAACCATCAGCGAGCTGGCGGCGGGGGATGCCCCCACGCGCGTGTTCATGACCATCATGTTTGCGCTCACCGGCGTCTGCCACCTCGTCACCGCAATCTATGCCGTGGGCATCGGGCGCCTCGGGCGCATCGCACTGGGGCTCGCGGGCGTGGCCACCTTGGGGGTCGCTGCCTTTCCGTTGCCCACCGTGGCGACCACGTCTGACGCGCACCGCTTGGCCGCCATCATCGGATTCGTGCTGCTCGCCGTCTGGCCCGCCTTGGGCATGCGGCGCGGGGCCGAGTATCCCTGGCTGATTCGCCCGGTCGGCGCCCTGCTCGGCACGGCGCTCATGGCAGCGGTGTGCTTCTGGTTCTTGGCCGTGTGGAGCTCACCCGGGACGGGCTACGTGGGCGTCGTCGAGCGCGCCGCGGCCAACCTCGAGTCGCTGTGGCCGGCGTTCGTTGTGGCCGCGCTGTACCTGCGGCAGCGTCGCGACCGCGCGATAGTGGCGGCGGGCAGCGGGGCCAGCGAAACCAATCGGTGATCCGTCAGCGCGGGGCTGGGTCGATCTGTTCCGCTGCGTCGACGGGTGGCACGAGCGCCGTGAGATCGCGATAGTGGATCGCTGCGGGCCACGTCGGTGTGCCCCGCTTGCGGCCCTGCTCCCACACGAGGTGCAGGCGCCCCATGGCAGTGGAGGCGAGCACGGCATAACCGGCCGGGCCAGCATCCAGCACGATTCCTGGCGACCACTGGCGGCCGCCATCGCGTGACCATCGGAGAGTCAGATTCTCACGCGGCGCTTTGCCGTCGGCCTGCATCGGGGTCGACGTGTGGCGACTGTCGGGATTCGCGAAGGCCAGGAGGTGGCGCCCTTGCGCCGTCACGGCGACCACAGTGGCGTGACAGGCGGGCTCAAACAGGTCAACACTCGGCGTCGGAGTTGACCATGCGGTCGCGCCGTCGGGGCTCCAGCTCAGGATGCGGTGGGGCACGGTGCGTTGCCGAAACGTCATGACGGCGCCTCCGTCTGCGGCGGCGACCGCCGCTTCCGACGGGTTTGGATACGGGCCGTCGGGCCCGGCGACAATGTCGCCGCTCGTCCACGTGCGGCCGCCATCGTCGCTGACGATCGTCATCGTTGCCGATGGCCGGGTGCGACGTCCGGACGAGATCCAGACAGGCACGACGAGCCGACCGCTGGAGAGCACAGCGCCCGCGCCTGGGCCCGGGCCGAAACGCCGGATGGCAAAGCCCTCGTACGACGCTGAACGCACCACTGCGGTGAGCTCACGAGCCCGGCTGAAGGTTGATCCGCCGTCGCGACTAACGCGATGCCACAGCCGGCGGAATCCGGTCTGATACAGCAGGTGCACACTGTCGTCGCTCGCGACGACGAGCGTCGGGTTGTCCACCGTGCGACCCCACCCGCGAACGAGTGTCTGACTGCGCGACCACCGGATGCCCGCATCATCGCTGCGTCGCACCAGCAGATCGCTCGGCCCCCAGTCAGAGACGCGGTAGCGCCGAACCGCCATGACGACAAGTCGCCCTTCGCCGACGGCGGCGATTGCCGGAATGCGGATGCTGCGGCCCCAGCGACCGGAACGGAACAGCTCAACATCGCCCACGCGACTCGTCCCTCGCCCTCGCCCTTGCCGCCGCTGACGCCGCCGCTCAGGGGAGCAGCAGCAGCTCGTCGATGCACATGAAGATGGCGCTCGCTTCGCCGGCCGCCATCGTGAAGGCGATGACCGAGCCCGTGCTCGAGAGGCCGACGAGCACGCCGGGCGGAAAGTACGCGCTGTACGAGCCGGCGCGGTAGGTGTCGATCGTCGCCTCGGGCAGGGCGAAGTTCCAGGTCGCGGCGAGATCGACGACGTAGCCGACGTCGGCCGCGGCCTGGTCGGGGGTGCGCGGCTCACTGAACTCGGTCGCCGCGATCGTCACCATCACGGGGTCGGTCACCCAGCTCGCGAGCGCGGCCGTGTTGCCACTCGAGATGCTGTCGGCGAGCGATTCGCGAGCCGCGGTGTCATCCACTGCCGAGGGGGAGGGCGTGGCGCTCGGGCTGGGTGAGGCTGTGGCAGCCGACGGCGATGGCGGGGGGGATGCCGAGATCGTGGCTGCGGGGGCAGGCGGCGAGCATCCGCTGATAACCGCTACGCCCACCGCCCCGACGACGAGTGATGACAGGGTTCGAGTGGCGTAGCGGATCATCAGCGGATCCTCTCTGAAATGCCTAGCTGGTGAGCGCCGGAATGATGGCGCCCGAGAAGACCTGCCAGGCAAGGGCGGTCTTGGCAACGAGGCTGAGCGTGATGTAGGTGCGCTCGCCCTGCAGGTAGCTCTTCCACTTGCCGACCTGCTTGTACTGCAGCCACTGGTTGATGGCGAAGGTGTTGAAGAGAATGAACAGCGAGATCACGATGCCGATGACGAAATCGGGGGGCGAGGCATCGCTGGTGCTGCCGGGGCGAACGAAGTAGATCAGCACCAAGATCCAGGGCACGATGCCCACCATCGAGCCGAAGATAAAGGGCAGGAGGCCGCCCGAGCCGGGCTCTTCGTACTTCTCTTGCAGTGCGCCGAACAAAATCATCGCGGCGTTGACGGCGAAGACGGCGAACAGGGCGCCGATGTCGGTGACGCCGTTGATGGCCAGGATGAGCCAGATCATGATCGACGAGCTGAGCGAGTACTCGACCCAGCGGAAGTAGTTGCGGTTGTGCAGCAGGCCGTTCTTGTAGCGCGGGAAGAACCAGGGGCTCGAGATGAGGAAGTGGAAGAGCGCGCTGAGCCCGAGGAACGCGACCACGCCGATGCCGATGTTGACCTCGAACAGCTGAACGCGCTCGGGCGGGATCGGCACGCCGGGAGGGCCCGCCAGATAGTCAACGGTGACGGCAAACAGCACCTGCGTGCTGAGCATGGTCAGCACAACTGCAAAGCCAATGGCCTGCAGCAAGTGAGCGCTACCCGCGACCACGTTGTAGATGCGCAGACGATCGATCTGCTGTTCGGGGGTATAGACCTTCTTGGCCATCGTGCGCTCCTTAAGTGGATGCGCTTCATCACGCATCGTTCTGACGCTAGCACTGCGGGCGCGCGTTGCGGAGGGTCAGCTGCGCAAGGTCAGCTGCGCGGAGTCAGTCGCGGGGAGGTTGAGCCCCGAGCCACTGCACGGCGGCGGCGCCCGCAGCGACGCCCCGCTCGACGGCGGCCGTGAAGCCCCCGCCGTCGGCGAGTTCGGCGGCAACCGCGCCCGCGAAGGCGTCTCCGGCACCGGTGGTGTCGACCACCGTGACGCGCGGCGCCGGCCGGTGACCGTTCTCACCCGGAGCGGCGAAGACCGCGCCGTCGCCGCCGAGCGTGATGACGACGCTGCGGCAGCGGTCGAGCAACACGGCTGCTGCGGCGGCGGCCTCATCGGGCGTGCCGATCGTGAGGCCGGTGAGGTCGTGCGCCTCGGCCTCGTTGACGATGAGGGGGTCGCAGAGCGCGAGGAGAGCATCCGGAATCTCGCGACTGGGGGAGAGGTTGAGCACCGTGCGACCACCGAGCTCATCGATCGTCTCAGCCGCTGTTCGCACGGCTGCGAGCGGAATCTCAAGCTGCGCCAACAGCACCGTGCCGCGCCCGGCGACAGCGCGGATGCCCGCCTCAACCTCGTGCGCGTTGACGCGCGCGTTGGCACCCGCCGCGACCACGATCGTGTTCTCGCCGTCGCGCGAGACCGTGATGAGCGCGATACCCGTGGGTGCGTCGTCGACGACCGACACGCTTGAGACGTCGACCCCGCCCGACCCCAGCGCGTCGAGCATCGCCCGCCCGTTGCCGTCATCGCCGACCGCTCCGAGAAAGACCGGCATGGCGCCCGACCGCGCGGCCGCGAGTGCCTGGTTCGCACCCTTGCCACCCGTCGCGATCACGAGTTCGCCGCCCATGAGCGTCTCGCCCGGCAGCGGATGCCGGTCGACGAGCACCGTGTAGTCGGTGTTAGCCGAGCCGAGAACGATGAGAGCGGCGGTCATGACTCCATCGTGGCAGAGCGGGCCGCCCGCCACTCGCGCCAGGCGCGCCATGCTCCCGTCGACCAGAGGGCCCACGCGACCAGCACCGGCTGGAACAGCAAACGGATGCCCCGCGCAAGGTCAGTCTCGAGCCCGAAGCCATCACGCCCCTCGGTGAACTGCGCGATGTTGCCCGGAAAGATCGCGAGGAAAAACAACGCAGCCGCCCAGCCGACCCAGACCCGCCAGCGGCCCCACGCGATGATCAACGCCAGCCCGAGCGCGAGTTCGACCACGCCCGAGGCGACGACCACGAAGTCTGGGTCGAGCGGCAGCCACGGCGGCACCTGGGCGAGAAACTCTTCGCGGCCCACCGTCAGGTGCCCCGTGCCGGCAAACAGCAACGCGCCGCCGAGCAGCCACCGGGCAATGTGCTGCGGCCATGTCGAACCCGGCGCGCGGGAGTTTTCGGTCATCTCACGAGTGTGGCCCGTGCGGGTCGCCCGTAGGCTGAGAATCGTGAGCACCGCATCCGTCGCCGTCGCTGTTGCCGTGGCGCAGTTTGGCCCCGTCGCCGACCGCGACGCCAACCTCGCCGCGATGCGCAGCCTCGCGCTGCACGCGGTTGAGCAGGGCGCGGGCCTCGTGGTTTTCCCCGAGTACTCGTCGTACTTCTCGCCGACCATGGGCCCCGACTGGCTCGCCGCTGCCGAGCCGCTCGACGGGCCCTTCGTCGCGGGGCTCGCCGACCTCGCGGCCGAGTCGGGCGCCATCATCGTGGCGGGGCTCATCGAGCTGGGGGCGACAAGGGCAGATCGCTTTCGCAACACCATCGTCGCCGTCGGCCCCGACGGCACCCTGCTGAGCGTCTCGCGCAAGCTGCACCTCTACGACGCGTTCGGCGCCACCGAGTCGGCGTGGGCCGAGCCCGGCCATATCGAGCCGCCCCAGCTGTTCGACGCCCTGGGGCTGCGCGTGGGCATCCAGACCTGTTACGACCTGCGGTTTCCGGAGGTGACGCGCCGCCTTGTCGACGCCGGAGCCGAGCTTGTGCTCGTGCCGAGTGAGTGGGTCGCCGGCCCCGGCAAGGTGCGCGCGTGGCAAACCCTCGTGGCCGCCCGCGCGATTGAGAACACCGTCTACGTCGCCGCCGCTGACCACATCCCGCCCGTCGGAGTCGGCCACAGCATGATCGTCGACGCCCGCGGCGAGCTGCTCGCCTCGATCGAATCGGCGACGGATGCCGTGGTCGCCCCCGTCTCGCGCGCTCACCTCGACGAGGTGCGCCGCATCAACCCCGCCCTGCAGTTGCGTCGGTTCGGGGTTGTGCCGCTCTAGCGGCTCAGGCTCTGCAGGCGGCGCACGCCCTCGGCGATGACGTCGTCGGGTTTGCAGAACGCGAAGCGCAGGGCTGTGTCGCTGACCGAGCCGCCCGCTCGGCCGAACGCGCTGAGGGGAATTGTCACGACTCCTGGGTGAGCGGCGAGGGCGCGAGCGCTCGTCGCAGCGTCACCCAATGTCGGGTGCTCGGCGACGATGAAGTACGAGCCGGCCGTCGGCGCGATCCTGAAG
>JAYUKK010000192.1:0-3179 GCA_043764515.1 Microbacterium sp. | reverse complement strand
TCCACGAGCGGTCACTCTAGCGCCGCAGCCCCAGTTGCCGCTGGGTGCGCGCTAGGCGAGGGCAATGAGAGCGTCGGCCTCGCGGCGCGCCCAGAGCTCGGCCTCAAGCACGCCCTCGAGGGTCATCGGGTGCGGCTCGTGCCGATCGACGACGGCGCGCACGGTGTCGACGATGTCGAGATACCCGATGCGGCCGTCATGGAACGCGTGTACTGCCTGCTCGTTGGCGGCGTTGAACACCGCAGGGAACGTCGCGCCGGCCATGCCGACGTGTTTGGCCAGTGCTACCGCCGGAAAAGCCTCGTCATCGAGCGGTGCGAAGGTCCACGTCGATGCCGTCGTCCAGTCGAGCGGAGCGCCCACCCCGGCCACGCGATGCGGCCAGTCGAGCCCGAGCGAAATCGGAAGCCGCATGTCGGGCGGCGAGCACTGGGCGATCGTCGAGCCGTCGACGAACTCGACCATCGAGTGCACGATCGACTGCGGGTGCACGGTGACGTCGATGCGGTCGTAGGGCACGTCAAAGAGCAGGTGCGCCTCGATGATCTCAAGGCCCTTGTTGACGAGCGTCGACGAGTTGGTCGTGATGACCTTGCCCATGTCCCACGTGGGGTGCGCGAGTGCTTCCGCGGGGGTGACGGCCTCGAGTGAGGCGCGAGTGCGGCCGCGGAACGGCCCGCCACTCGCCGTGAGTACCAGACGCCGAACCTCGTGGTGCTCACCCGCGAGCAGCGCTTGCGCGATCGCCGAGTGCTCGCTGTCAACCGGAACGATCTGCCCGGGCGTTGCAAGGCTCGTGACGAGCGACCCGCCCACAATGAGGCTCTCCTTGTTCGCGAGGGCCAGGATGCGCCCCGCACGCAGCGCCGCGAGCGTCGGCGCGAGACCGACCGACCCGGTGATGCCGTTGAGCACCACATCGCAGTGCACGTCGCGCACGAGCTGGGCCGCGGCCTCGGCGCCGAGGGCGACGTGCTCCACTGAGTGGGCACGCGCCTGGGCCTCGACGAGCTCGCGGTTACTCCCCGCCGCGAGCCCGACCACGCGGAAACGCTCAGGGTTCGCCGCGATCACCTCGAGCGCTTGCACGCCGATCGACCCCGTCGAACCCAGAACGATGATGTCGCGCATGGTGTTCATCATGCCCGACGGCGAGCAAGCATCCCGTGCGCTACGACGCCGCGAGAATGTCGACGACGAAGACGATGACGTCGGTCGCGCCGATCGAGCCGTCAGGCGTGCCGCCCGAGGGGCCGTAGCCGAGGTCGGGCGGAATGATCGCAATGATCTGCGAGCCGATCGTCTGGCCGACGAGTGAATCACGGAAGCCCTGGATCACGCCGCTCGTCGGGAAGTCGGCGGGGGTGCCGCGCTCCCAGCTTGAGTCGAAGATTTCCCCCGTGTTCCAATTCATGCCGGTGTAATGAACCGTGACGGTCTGGCCGTCTTCGACCACGGGGCCAGCGCCCTTGATAAGCACGGCGAGGTCAAATTCAGAGAACGGCTCGTTGTCCGGAAGCGTGATCGTCGGGGCGCCGTTGTCGGCGAGCTCGACGGTCGGGAAACCCTCGGGGGCGTCTTGCGACTCGCCTTCGGCACGCTCGAGGGGCGGGGGCACGATGCTCATCACGTCGATGACGAAGACGAGCGACTCGGTGCCCGTGAGGCTCAGCTCAGGAACGCCCTGGTCGCCGAAACCCTCAGCAGGCGGGATCACGCCCGCGAGTCGGGTGCCCGGAGTCGCACAGTCGAGCAACAGTGAGAAGCCGACGAGCTGCTGGCTCTCGGTGTCGATGGGGAAACGCTCGGCGTTGTCGCCCGAGAACCCGGTAGTCGCAAGCTCAGCGCCGGTCTCACCGTTGAGCACCGTGTACTCGATCACGACGGTGTCGCCATTCTTCACGGCGTCGCCCTCGCCCTGCACGAGAATCGTGCGCTGCGTTGACTCGGCCGTCAGCGGGCCCTCGAAATCGATGGTCGGTGCGCTGCCGAAGCTGCCCTCAACGGAAACAGCGTCAGACGCGGCACCCGACGGGGCGCAATCACCATCGGCAGGCGCAGTGCCACCGGGGGCGCACGCGGCGAGCGACAGAAGAAGTGCGGCGCTGAGGCCGGATGAAATCAGAGCAGAACGGCGACGCACAAGAGCTTCCTCACGATGGAACGGGCACGAAGTCCCCATCCTCCCACGCCCGGGCTAAGACTGCGCCCTGAGGGTGGTTGGCTCGTGCTGAACGTCGAAGTTCACCGAGTTGGCAATGAAACACAGTTCACTCGCCCGGTGGTGGAGTGACTCAGCGCGGCGCGCATCCTCGTCATCATGGTGCCCCGCGATCGTTACGACCGGCCTGAGGGTCGCACCGATCAGTCGACCCCCGTCGCCCTCTTGCTGAAGCGTGCCGGTCGCATCGTCGCGATAGTCGACCACGACAATGCCGTTGACGGCGGCCACGTGCAGGTAGCTCAGCATGTGGCACTGCGAGAGGGCCGCGATGACGAGCTCTTCGGGGTTCCAGCGATCTGCATCACCCCGGAATACTCGATCGCTCGAGCCGGCGATCTCATGCTGTTTTCCCGCGGCGTGGATGCGGTGGTCTCGACCGTATGACCGGTACGTTCCCGTGCCCTCGCCTCGGTTGCCCGTCCACTGCACCCCGACAGCGTAGTCATGCTGATCGTGCATCGATCGCTCCTCTCGCACCCGGGCCCCGCGCAGGGGCCGGGAGTACACTCATCCCACCATGACTGACACTCTTTCTGCGCCCGCAGCCCCGTCATTCGAGGGCCCCGTCTCCACCGCGTCTCACGATCGCGTCGCTCAAGAGCGCCGCCTCGTCACGGCGATTCCCGGCCCGGCCTCGCAGGCCCTCCACGAGCGCCGACTCGCGGTGGTCAGCGCGGGCGTCGGCACGGCGTTGCCGGTCTACATTGACCGAGCACACGACGCCATCGTCGTCGACGTCGATGGCAACCACTTCATCGACCTCGGCGGTGGAATCGGCGTCATGGGCGCTGGCCACACCAACGACGCCGTCGTGGCTGCGGTGCAAGAACAGGTGGCCAAGGTCACCCACACGCTCTTTACCGTCACCCCCTACGAGCAATATGTGCGCGTCGCCGAACTGCTCGTGCAGCACACTCCTGGTGATCACGCCAAGAAGGTGGTGCTCGTGAACTCG
>JAYUKK010000191.1:0-3180 GCA_043764515.1 Microbacterium sp. | reverse complement strand
AGCAGTACCTCGGCGAGCCGGTGACGGATGCCGTCATCACCGTTCCCGCGTACTTCAACGACGCCGAGCGTCAGGCCACGAAGGAGGCGGGCGAGATCGCCGGCCTCACCGTGCTGCGTATCATCAACGAGCCCACCGCTGCGGCGCTGGCCTACGGGCTCGACAAGGGCAAGGAAGACGAGCTGATCCTCGTCTTCGACCTCGGAGGCGGAACCTTCGACGTCTCCCTGCTTGAAGTGGGCAAGGACGACGACTTCTCGACCATCCAGGTCAAGTCGACCGCAGGCGACAACCGCCTCGGCGGCGACGACTGGGATCAGCGTGTCGTTGACTACCTGATTAAGCGCTTCAAGGAGACCACCGGCGTCGACGTCTCGACCGACAAGATCGCCAAGCAGCGTCTCAAGGAGGCCTCGGAGCAGGCGAAGAAGGAGCTGTCGAGCCAGACCTCGACGACCATCCAGCTTCCCTACCTGTCGCTCACCGAGAACGGCCCGGCCAACCTGGACGAGACGCTCACCCGCGCCAAGTTCGAGGAGCTGACGGCTGACCTGCTCGAGCGCACCCGCAAGCCGTTCAACGATGTCATCAAGGAAGCAGGAGTCAAGCTTTCGGATGTCGCGCACGTCGTGCTCGTCGGTGGCTCCACCCGCATGCCCGCCGTCGTCGAACTCGTGAAGAAGCTCACCGGCGGCAAGGAGCCTAACAAGGGCGTCAACCCCGACGAGGTCGTTGCTGTCGGCGCCGCCCTCCAGGCTGGCGTGCTGAAGGGCGAGCGCAAAGACGTTCTGCTCATCGACGTCACCCCCCTGAGCCTCGGAATCGAGACCAAGGGCGGAATCATGACGAAGCTCATCGAGCGCAACACTGCCATCCCCACCAAGCGCAGCGAGACGTTCACGACGGCCGACGACAACCAGCCGTCGGTTGCGATCCAGGTCTTCCAGGGTGAGCGCGAGTTCACTCGGGACAACAAGAACCTGGGCACGTTCGAGCTGACGGGCATCGCGCCCGCGCCCCGTGGCATCCCGCAGATTGAGGTCACGTTCGACATCGACGCAAACGGCATCGTGCACGTGTCCGCGAAGGACAAGGGCACCGGCAAGGAGCAGTCGATGACGATCACCGGAGGCAGTTCGCTGTCGAAGGATGACATCGAGCGCATGGTGCGCGAGGGCGAAGAGCACGCAGCCGAGGACAAGGCCCGCCGCGAGGCAGCCGAGACCCGCAATACGGCCGAGCAGCTCGCCTACTCCGTGGAGAAGCTCATCAAAGACAACGAGGACAAGCTCCCCGCTGACGTCAAGACCGACGTGCAAGCGGATGTGGATGCGCTCAAGTCTGCCCTCGCTGGTGACGACGAGTCCGCGGTGAAGATGGCCTTCGACAAGCTGCAGGAAAGCCAGCAGAAGCTTGGGGAGGCCATCTACTCCTCCGGTGACCCGGCCGCCGCTGGCGGCGAGGCGACTGAGGAGCCGGCGGCCGAAGGCTCCGAAGAGGACATCGTTGATGCCGAGGTCGTTGAGGACGAGGAAGAGCCCAAGAAGTAACCATGGCGCACAACGACGAACGAAACGAGAACGAGGAGCCGGTCATCCGCGACAAGCGGAGGATCGACCCTGAGACCGGCGACGTTCGCGAGCCCGCGGCTGGGGCGGGGGTCGACACCCCCGCCCCAGACCCGGCCGACGCGCTAGCGGGCGACGAGCCAAGCGCCGACGAGCAGGCCGCCGACGAGCAGGCCGCGGACGACCTGAGCGACGAAGATCAAGCGCTCCTCGATCAGGCCGCACAGGATCTGGTCGCGGAGATGCGCTCTGACATGCTGCGCGCGCAGGCCGAACTGGTGAACTTCCGCACGCGGGTTGAGCGCGACCGCGCTGCCAACCGTGACGCGGTGATCGCAGAGGTCATCCGTTCGCTGTTGCCAGCGCTCGACGATCTGGCAAGGGCCGAAGCCCACGGCGACCTCACCGAGGGAGCCCCGCTCACGATCGTCGCCCAGAAGCTTCGGGGGGCGTTCGAGAAGTTCGGGTTGCGTCAGGTGGGAGAGAAGGGTGAACCCTTCGATCCCGCATTTCACGAGGCGGTCGTTCAGCTTCCTTCACCGGATGCCACGGCCAACACCATCGCGGACGTGATCGAGCCCGGCTATGTTTTGGGGGACCGCCTAGTGCGGCCCGCGAAGGTGGCCGTGTCCGTTCCCGCCGAGTAAGGCAAGGAGTACCGCCTCATGGCCAGCCAAGACTGGTTCGACAAGGACTTCTACGCGGTGCTCGGCGTCTCCAAGGATGTCTCCGAGGCTGACCTCAAGAAGACCTACCGCAAGCTTGCGCGGCAGTATCACCCCGACTCGAACCCCGGAGATGCCAAGGCCGAGGCCAAGTTCAAGGAGATCAGCGAGGCGCACTCGGTTCTTTCTGACCCCGAGCTTCGGCGCGAGTACGACCAGATTCGGGCCATGGGGTCTGGCGCACGCTTCACCGCGGGCGGGCAGAGCGGTGGCTTCGAAGACGTCTTCGGCGGCATGTTCGGCGGCAATCAGCGGGGCAGCTACCAGGGCACCAGCTTCGAGGACCTCCTCGGCGGCATGTTCGGGGGCGGCCAAGGCGGCTTCCGCACCGGGCCCACCAAGGGTCGGGATGTAACGGCGTCCACGACCCTGGACTTCGTGACCGCGATCAACGGCGAAACGATCAAGTTGCAGCCGGCCGGTGGCGCTCCGATCAACGTCAAGATCCCTGCCGGCGTAAGCGACGGCCAGAAGGTCAAGCTCAAGGGCAAGGGCGAACCGAGCAACGACGGAGGGCCTGCGGGCGACCTCGTGCTCACGGTGAGTGTGCGCAAGCATCCCGTGTTTGAGCGCGACGGCCTCAACCTGCGCGTCGACGTGCCTGTCACTTTCACGGAAGCGGCGCTCGGTGCAACCATCGAGGTGCCCACGCTCGGTGGCGAGCCGGTGAAGCTGCGTGTGGCGGCGGGAACCCCGAGCGGGCGGATTCTGCGCGTCAAGGGTCGCGGCGTGACATCCGCAAAGGGTGCTGGTGATCTGCTGGCAGAGGTTCAGGTCGCGGTACCGGGTCGAATTCCGGATGACGCGGCAGCCCACCTGCGCGCGTTCGAGGCCGCACTGCCGCCCGAGAACCCGCGGGCGGAGCTTCTCGATAGAGCACGGATCGA
>JAYUKK010000190.1:0-3186 GCA_043764515.1 Microbacterium sp. | reverse complement strand
CCAGCGGCTGTGCGCCGCCCATGCCGCCTAAGCCCGCTGTCAGGAACCACTTGCCCTTGAGGCTGCCGCCGTAATGCTTGCGGCCGAGTTCGGCGAAGGTTTCGTACGTGCCCTGCACGATGCCCTGCGTGCCGATATAGATCCACGAGCCGGCCGTCATCTGGCCATACATCGTGAGGCCCAGCTGCTCGAGGCGGCGGAACTCATCCCAGTTCGCCCAGTCGCCGACGAGGTTCGAGTTGGCAAGCAGCACGCGCGGCGCCCACTCGTGTGTCTGCATGACGCCGACCGGCCGGCCCGACTGTACGAGCATCGTCTCGTCGCTCTTGAGCGTGGCGAGCGTACGGGTGAGGGCGTCGAAGCTCGCCCAGTCGCGCGCGGCCTTGCCGGTCCCGCCGTACACGACGAGCTCATCGGGGTGCTCGGCAACCTCGGGGTCGAGGTTGTTCTGCAGCATGCGCAGAGCGCCCTCTTGCTGCCAGCCGAGCGTGTGCAGCTGGGTTCCGCGGTGTGCTCGAACAGGGCGGGGGCCGCTGCTTGAGGGCGTTGCGCCGGATGCTGCGGCCGGGGCCGCGCTGTCGGTGAGGGTCATGGGGTTCTCCTGTCGGCGGGTCTAGTTGATGGGGGTGACCGCGCGGGCGGCGGCCAGCAGCGTGCCGTCGTGCGTGAGTCGCACGGCGTGTTCGATCTCGGGAGCGAGGTAGCGATCCGGGCCGGGGCCGGGCACGTGCTCGCGCAGGACCGCGACGACGGCCGAGGTTGCCGCGGCCGGCTCCGCGCCGACCGCGGCTCCGCGCATGTCGAGGCCCCGCGCGGCCGTCAGCAGCTCGATCGCGACGACCCGCGTGAGCCCATCGATCGACCGACGCAACTTGCGCGCGGCCGACCAGCCCATCGCCACGTGGTCTTCTTGCATCGCGCTGGAGGGAATCGAGTCGACGCTCGCGGGCACGGCGAGGCGTTTGAGCTCGCTCACGATGCCGGCCTGGGTGTACTGCGCAATCATGTGGCCCGAGTCCACTCCGGGGTCGTGCGCGAGAAACGGCGGTAGCCCCTGGCTGCGGCTCGAATCGAGGAAGCGGTCGGTGCGACGCTCGCTCATGCTCGCGAGATCGGCCACGGCGATGGCCAGGAAGTCGAGAACGTACCCGAGCGGTGCACCATGGAACGAGCCGTTCGACACCACACGCCCGTCAAGCGTGACGACCGGGTTGTCGACCGAGCTCGCCAACTCGCGGTTCGCGACCATGGCCGCGTGCGCCATCGTGTCGCGCACGGCTCCGTGCACTTGCGGCGCGCACCGCAACGAGTAGGCGTCTTGCACACGCTGGCAGTCGTCGTGGCCGTTGGTCACCGTGCGGTGGCTCGCGACGAGGGGCGAGCCACTGAGCACGCGGCGCAGGTTTCCGGCGCTGGTCGCGATGCCGGGGTGGGGGCGCAGGTTTTGCAGATCCTCAGCGAACGGACGATCGGAGCCGAGCAAGGCTTCGACGCTCATGGCTGCGGCGAGGTCGGCGGTGGCCACGAGGCGGTCGAGGTCGGTCAAGGCGAGAGCGAGCATCCCGAGCATGCCGTCGGTGCCATTGATGAGGGCGAGGCCCTCTTTCTCGCGCAACTCGACGGGCTCGATGCCGGCGGCGGCAAGAGCCTGCGCGGCGGGCAGGAGTTCGCCGCTCGCATCGCGCACGGTGCCTTCGCCCATCATCGCAAGAGCGCAGTGCGCGAGCGGGGCGAGGTCGCCCGAGCAGCCGAGACTGCCGTATTCGCCCACAACGGGCGTGATGCCGGCATTGAGCACGGCGGCATACGTTTCGGCCACGATCGGCCGCGCCCCGGTGCGGGAGGTCGTCAGGGTCTGCAGGCGAAGCACCATCGTGCCGCGCACAACCTCGCGCTCAACCTCGGGCCCACTACTTGCGGCGTGGGAGCGCACGAGCGAGCGCTGCAGCTCGGTGCGCTTCGCCGGCGGAATGTGCGTTGTCGCGAGCGCGCCGAAGCCCGTCGAGACCCCGTAGTGCGGCGCGACATCCTCGGCGAGCCCCTCGATGATCGCGCGAGTGGCCGCCATCGCCGCCAGCGCGTCAGGGTCGATCACGACGACGGCGTCGTGCCGCGCGATCGCGACGACCTCGTCGATCGTGAGCGGGCGGCGGCCGAGCGTGATCTGCATGCCCCCAGTGAACGCCATGGGCCACGCGGCCGCATCGGTGTGAGCAGATATTCTGTCTGAGATACCAGACATAAGGGGGTGGATGCTCGTGCCCGACGTTCCCGCCGCCCGCGCCGCCCTGCGCATCGTCACGCACCTCGCGCATCACAGGGACCCGGTACCCGCGTCAACCCTCGCGCGCGAGTTGGATCTGCCCCGGTCAACCGTCTACCAATTGCTGCGCGTGCTGCAAGACGAGGGGTTCGTCGTGCATTACCCCGAAGCGCGCGCCTACGGGCTGGGCGCTCTCGTCGCCGAGATCGGCGGCTCCGTGTTGAGCGCCAGCCGACTCGCCCGGCTCGGGGGTCCCCTGCTCGAGCGTCTCGTGCGCGCGGCTCCCGTTCCCGTCGTCGCGCAACTCGCCGTGCTCGCGGGTAGCGATGTCTCGTATGTCGGCCAGACCTCAGCGCCGCGCGCACCGACGACCGTCGTGCGCGTCGGCGTGCGCCTGCCGGCCCACCTCACGGCCACGGGCCGCGCGATGCTCGCCGCTCTACCCCCGGCGCAAGTGCGGGCGCTGTTTCCCCATCGCGACTCGCTCATCACGCGCCGCGGTGTTGGGCCGCGCACGCTGCCCGAACTCGACCGCATCCTCGCCACCGCGCGCGAGGCGGGCGTCGCAACAGAAGACGGCGACATTACGGCGGGCTACGCCTCGGTCGCCGCGACCGGCATCGATCGCACGAGTTACCCGGCGGCCGCGCTCGGGCTCACCTACCGCGCTGAAGCAGTCAGCGCCGACCAGGTTCAGGCCCTGGTCGGCGCTGTGCGTGATGCTGCTGCCGCCCTTACGGCGCGGCTGCAGGGTCGGGCGTAGTTGCCGGAGCCTCCGGCTCGTCGCCGTCGAAGTGGTCCTTGATGTCGCCCGCAACATCCTTGGCCTTCTCGGCCGCGTCGCCCGCGAACTCCTTCACGTCACCCGCGAACTCCTTCGCGTTCTCGGCAACATCTCCCGCGAACTCCTTCGCGTTCTCGGC
>JAYUKK010000189.1:0-11060 GCA_043764515.1 Microbacterium sp. | reverse complement strand
CGCGATGAGCCCCTCGGCGAGCGGGCCCTCGAGCAAGGGTGCCCCGAGGGCCACGAGCACGAGCAGCACCGCGCTCGGCAGCGTGAATGCGATGAACGCGGCCAGACCGCCGAGCAGCCCCGCTCGATGCACCCCGAGCACGAAGCCCACTTGGCTCGACGCCGGGCCCGGCACGAACTGGGCCAGGGCCACGAGCTCGGCGTAGGCCTGCTCGTTGACCCACCGGCGGCGCACCACGAGCTGCTCGCGGAAGTAGGCGAGGTGCGCCACGGGTCCGCCGAACGACGTGAGGCCAAGAACGGTGAACGCTCGCAGCACCTCAAGCGGCGTGCCCTGCGGCCGTGCAGGCGCGACGGAGTCGCTGGGCTCAGGCGCAGCATCCGTCGGCCGATCGCTCACGCGCCGAACCCTAGCCGACCGCTATGAACGGGCTAGACGAGCGACTCGCGCCAGGCCGCGTGCAGCTGCGCGAACTTGCCTGTGCCCGCGATGAGCTCGGCGGGAGTACCGTCTTCGATCACGCGACCGTGTTCCATGACGAGAACGCGGTCGGCGATCGCGACGGTCGAGAGCCGGTGCGCAATGATGACGGCCGTACGATCGGCGAGCAAGGTTTGCAGGCCGAGCTGCACGAGGCGCTCGCTCGGAATGTCGAGCGAGGCCGTGGCCTCATCGAGAATCAGCACGACGGGGTCGGCCAAGAATGCGCGCGCAAACGAGATGAGTTGTCGCTGCCCCGCCGAAACGCGGCCGCCCCGTTTGTTGACGTCGGTCTCATAGCCGTTTGGCAGTGACTCGATGAAGTCGTGGGCACCAACCGCTTTCGCCGCCGCGACAATCTGCTCGCGGCTCGCCTCGGGGTTGCCGAGCGCAATGTTGTCGGCCACGGTGCCCGAGAAAAGGTACGCCTCTTGCGTGACCATGACGATCGCACGCCGCAGGTCTTTCGGGTGCAGCTTGCGCAAGTCGACATCATCGAGCGTCACGGCACCCTCGGTGGGGTCGTAGAAGCGCGCGATGAGCTTGGCAAGTGTCGACTTACCCGCACCCGTCGTGCCCACGAGCGCGATCGTCTGCCCGGCCGGAATCGTCAGCTCGAGGTCGGGCAACACCACGGCGTCGTCGTTGTACGAGAAGCGCACCTTATCGAAGTGCACGGTGCCGCGCGCCTTCCAGAGGTCGATCGGCGTCGTGGGGTCGGGCACGCTGGGCTTCTCTTCGAGCACACCCGAAATCTTTTCGAGCGCGGCGGCAGCCGACTGGTACGAGTTGTAGAACATCGCCATCTCTTCGGCGGGGTCGAAGAACCGCCGCGTCAAGAGAAGGATCGCAAGCAGGGATCCGATAGGCAGCGCGCCATCGATGACCCGGAACGCCCCCACCACGAGCACGGCCGCCACGGTGACGTTACCGATAAGCACGAGACCCGGGTCGAAGATGCCGAAGAGTCGGATGACGCGCGCGTTCGCGTCGCGGTAGTCCTCGACGTGGCCGGCGAACTGCCGCTCGTTGCGCGGCTCTTTGCGGAACGCCTTGACGGCACGGATGCCCGTCATGGTCTCAACGAAGTGCACGATCAGGCGGGCCGAAGCCGTTCGGGTCTGGCGAAACAGGGTTTGCGAACGCACTTGGAACCACCGCGTGAGCAAGAGCAGCGGAATCAGCGAGACCGCGAGTACGAGTCCCGAGGTCGGGTCGAGCAGCACGAGCGCCGCTGCCGTGAAGCCCATGTAGACGAGTCCCGACACGAGCTGGTTGAGCCCCGAGTCGAGCAGCTCGCGAATCGAGTCGAGGTCGCTGGTCTGCCGCGCGATGATGCGGCCCGAGGTGTATGACTCGTGAAACTCGAGCGAAAGGCGCTGCGTGTGCAAGAACACTCGCTTGCGCAGATCGAGCAAGATCATCTGGCTCAGGCGCGCGCTCATGACCTGAAACAGCGCTATGAGGGAAGCCCCAACGACCGCCGAGAAGAGATATGCGGCGACCGTTAGCGAAACAGGCATCCAGTCGTTGCTATCTCGCAGCGCCGGCAGACCCTCGTTGATTCCCGCCGCAATCAACAACGGCCCGGCGACTTGCAATGCGATCGAAACAACAAGCACAACCATCGTGAGCGCGATGCGCGCCCGCACGGGTCGCACGAGCGAGCCCAGCAGGCGCAGCGAGCGCGCGCGCATGCTCTTTGACTCGGCGCGCGAAAAGTCGTTGCGCTCTTCGCCGTCAACACCGGTGACGCTCATCGGGTCACCTCGCCTTCCTGGTCGATAACGCGGCTCTCTCGGTCGATGGCATCACGGCGACGGCCCTCTTGCTCGGCGAGCTTGAGATCGCGGTCGGCACGCTCGGTGGCCGCGAGCTCTTCGTCTTCGAGCGACGAAATGACGTAGCGATAGTGCTCGTTGCGTTTGAGCAACTCGCTGTGGGTGCCGACGTCGGTGATGCGGCCCTCTTGCAGCAGCGCGACGCGGTCGGCCATCTGCACCGTGGATGGCCGGTGCGCGACGATGAGGCCCGTGGTCGTCGCGAGCACGCGCCGAAGCGCCGCCTCGACGAGAGCTTCGGTGTCGACGTCAAGCGCGCTCAGCGGGTCGTCGAGCACTAGCACGGCGGGGTTCGCCGCGACGGCGCGCGCAAGCGCGAGCCGCTGACGCTGGCCGCCCGAGAGGCTCAGGCCTTCTTCACCCACCGTCGTCTCGATGCCGTCGGGCAGGCTGTGTACGAACTCTGCCTGGGCAATGTCGAGCGCTTCGGCGAGCACGCGCTCGGCCTCGGCCGCCGCCTCTGCCGTGTCGGCCTCGGTGAGCTCAGGCCGACCGAGCAGCACGTTGTCCCGCACACTCGCCGAGAAGAGCGTGGCGTCTTCGAATGCCATCGCGATGTGGCGGCGCAACTCTTCGCGCGAGAGATCGCGAATGTCGACGCCGTCGATGAGAATGCGCCCCGAGGTAACGTCATACAGTCGGGTCGTGAGCGCCGTCATGGTCGTCTTGCCGCTGCCCGTGATGCCGACGAGAGCCATGGTCTCGCCGGGTTCGAGCTCGAGGGTGACACCGTTGAGAATTCCGGGTTGGTCGCCGGGAGCATCCTGATACCGAAAGACCACGTTCTCGAACGTGAGCCGGCCACGCGGTTCAGTGATCGTCGCAGGCGACTCCGGGTCGGTGATGGCGTTGATCTCGTCCATGACCTCGAAGTAGCGGTCGATCGCCGTGCGCGTGTCGTAGGTCATCGACAGCAAGAAGCCGATCGACTCGATCGGAAAGCGCAACACCGTGGCCGTGGCGAAGAACGCGAAGAGCTCGCCGACCGTCAGCTCGCCCGCCGCCGCGAGCGCGACACCGCCCAGCAGACACAGCGCGAACGCCACATCGGGAATCAGGATGAGCCAGAACCAAATGCCCGCGATGGCCTTGGCCTTCTCGATTTCAGTGGAGCGCAACAGTTCGGCCTGGTCGGCGAACTTCAGCAGCGAGTGCTTGCCGCGCCCGAAAGCCTTGAGCACGCGGATGCCGTGCACGCTCTCTTCGACCGCCGTGGCGAGGTCGCCCTGCTGGTCTTGCGCACGCCGCGCAATGACGGAGTACTTGTTCTCGAAGAGGTAGCCATAAATCCAGAGGGGGATGCTCGCCACGAGAAACAGCAACCCCAACCACAGGCTCCAGCTGATGAGCACGACGAAACCAATGATGATCGTGATGCCGTTGACGATGAGCAGCACGAAACCGAACGACAGCCAGCGACGGATGAGGTTCAGGTCGCTCACCGCGCGGCTCAGCAACTGCCCCGACTGCCAGCGGTCGTGGAACGCGACGGGCAGGTCTTGCAAGTGCGCATAGAGCGCGTTGCGCATGCGCGCCTCGATGTGCGTGCCGGGCGTGAGCACAAAGAAGCGGCGCAACATGATGAACACGGCCTCGAGCACACCGAGCACGAGCACGGCGATGGCGGCGGGCCAGATCTGACTGGGGTCGCCCGTTGCGAGCGGGCCGTCAACGAGACCCTGCAGCACGAGCGGAATCACGAGTGCGATCACACCCGCGGCGAGCGCCGCGCCCATGCCGGCGTAGATCCACGGCATGGCGGGCTTGGCATAGGGGTAGATGCGCGCGATCGCCCGGAAGGTGCTGAGGCGGGGCTGATCTGGTTTCGTCGTCGACACAGTGCGTCCTCGATTGTCCGCGGCCGCTTGTGGCGGTCGCGTTCTGGCGGTGGCTGGTGTGCGCGTGCAGTGCTCACGCAGCCTCGCTCGGGGTGGCCGAGCGAAGCCTTCCAGACTAGGCCTTTGGTATGACGAAAGTCGAACCCAGCCCGAATTGTGATGCGGGCGTTACCGACCCGTCGCGCCGACGGCGCGCGATCGACTCAGCGAACCAACACGCTGAGGCACGTGACGCATCCCTCAAGCTTTTCGAATTCTGAAATGTCGACCGTCACGACGCGGTATCCGAGCGAGCGAATGAGCTCCGCGCTCTGCGGGGCCGAGGCCGCCATGAGCACGGTGTCGTCGCTCAGCACGACAACGTGCCCGCCCTCGGCCTCGGGCATCGGCAAGAAGTTGCGCCACATCGACACGTCATCGATGAGCGACGGATGCCCAATGACGGTTCCGTCGGGCAGCGCCGTCACGGCGCTCTTGAGGTGCAGCGCCTTCGTCACCGGTACCGCGACCACGTCACGCCCGTGAGCGCGGGCGATGGCCCGCAGCTGCCGAATGCCGTCGGCGTTGGTGCGACCGCCACGGCCCACGTAGAGCACGTCGCCGATGGCCAGTACGTCGCCGCCATCGAGCGTTCCGGGCTCGATGATGCGCTCGATGCGCAGCCCCAGCTCGCGAGCGGTCTGCTCGGCCGCGTCGATTTCGGGGCGACGCGATTCGGCGCCCGGGCGCGTGACAACCGCGGTGGTGCCGATCATGACGAGCGCGTCTTCGATGAACACCGAGTCGGGCAGCTCGTCGGCCGGGGGCACGTCAACGGGCGTGAAGCCCTCGGCGCGCAGCGCCTCAACGTAGGCCTCCCACTGCGCGTCGGCGAGGTCCATGTCAACCGGCACGCGCTCTTGGTGGGTCAGCTCGCCATCGGCGAGACGCGAGCTCGGCATCCGCACAATCGCAATGCGGCGGGATGCCGCGGCGCTCGCCTGGCGCCCCATCCACACGCGGCGGCCCACCGTGACCACCGAAAGCACGGCGACGACCTGGAACAGCAGGTTGAAGCCGAACACGCTGATCCACAGGTAGTCGATGAGCTCGCCGCTGATCGGGTTGCCCGCCGAGACGATCGCGAGCAACGCGCCGAGCCACGACGAGACGAAGGCCGCGAGAACGGCCACGCCGAGCGCGATCCACCGGTTGTCGAGCACCCCCGCCGTGCCGATGATCGTGATGAAGATGAACAACAGCAACGACGAGAATCCGAACACGCCGTTGACCTGCGCGAGAACCTCGAGCGTCGCGCCGTTGATCGCCGAGAACAGCACGACCGTCACGACGTGCGTGACAAGAGCGACCGCGAGCGCGGCGAGGGCAGAGTCGAGCAGGCGGCGTGCGAGAGAGGTCATGGGTTCAACGCTAGTGCGGGTTGTCGGTGCCAAGCGCCGCGATCCACTCGCGCAACCATGGCTCGGCGATGGGGCCCTCTAGGTCTGGATTCGCAAGCTCGTGCATAATCTCGCGCACCCGCGCACCCGCGCATCCGTCATCTCAATGTCGTCGCGCATCTCGATGTGGTTCGCCCACTGCTCCAGCCGAACGATCGATCGGGTGCCGTCGACCGCAGCTACGAGTGCGGCTCGGAGCGTCGACGGCGTGAACTCAACCGCGGCACCCGAATCCCACTGGAAGCGGGCCAACTCGTCGACCGCCCGCTCGTGATCAGCCGTGAAGTCGAGCACGGACTCGATCAGGGCAAGGCGTTCGGGCCACAAAAGGGCTGTGGGTGAGTGGCCCGCTGCATAACGCTCCGGGTTCACTGGGATTTGGTTCGCCCTCGAGCGTTGCCTCTTCAGGAGAAGGGCGACGACCACGGATGCCACAAGAAGGGCGCCGAACCCCACGACGAGCACGATCAGGACGAGAGTGCCACGCGCGGAATCCCCCGACTCGATGTTGAGTATCGCCCGTCGCGCGTAGCTAATGAAGGTGACCACCACGACCACTGCGCCAAACACCAACCCGACGACGTGCAACCGCGACACGTGTGTGACGGGAACCTTGTCGGCGGCCATCAGGCCTCGCTCCCTAGCGCTCGTTGCTTCGACACGATGGACCGGTTAGCCCCTGGGTCGACTTCGCACATTCCCAGGCCCCCAATCTTGTTCGCCGCTATCTAGAGGTGCTCACAGGTTAACGACGGTTGGACGGACATCGCCGGATGTTCATTTCCCGAGCGACGCTCGCTAACGATATTGTTGCTCTTTCCGTCCAAGTAGACCGAAAGTGATTACGTGAGCGCGCTTACCCGTCGTTACTCAATTGTTTCGAGCGCGGCTGCAGTGATCGTTGCCCTCGTCATCGTCGCCATTGGCGGTTCCGTACCCCCGGCCGCGCAGGCCTCGACGGACCCCGGCTGGGCTCCGGCTGTTGGATTGTCGACGGGGTCCGGAAACACGTTCCAACCCCGAATCATCGTTTCACCAGCGGGCGAGGTAACGTCGGTTTGGCGGCAGAGCACGCGCAACGGATGGAACCTCATGGCCCGGGTCAAACCTCCCGGTGGTGCGTGGGGAGAAACGACAGATCTGGGGATCATCCGTGGCGGCGAGCCCATGCTCGCCATCGATCCTTTATCCGGCACAGTCGCGGTCGCTTGGTCCGGTAAAGAAGGCTTCGACGTCATTCAGGTGAGGACCCGCCTCGAGGGCGGCGCGTGGAGCGTCGCGACCACAATCTCAAGCGACAACGGCAATGCAGACCTGAGGGGGCTAGCTTTCACGTCGCAGGGTGAGCTAGTCGCCCTGTGGCAGCGGTCAGGAGCAATCGTCGACGGCGGGTACACCCGCGTCGAGGTCAGAATTCGCGCTACCGATGCCACGTGGGGCGCGACCACTCAACTGTCCGCCCCGGGGGACTACGGCCTCGACTCACTCCTCTCTGTCTCAAGCGCAGGAAATGCGGTGATCGCATGGGGGCAAACAACCGGTGTTATGGCATCGACGCGGCCCAGCGGAGGGACATGGACTAGCCCCGCTCAGGTGTCTGCGCCAAGTGACATTTCGCCGCGCCTTTGGCAGGTTCAAGCGACGCCGACGGGCGAAGCGTACGTCGCCTGGAACACGATGCTTCCGCAACAACAGAACGCTATGCGCGCGCGGATCGTATCGTCGTCGGGAGTGTGGGGGCCACCAACCGACCTTTTCACTCGCGGGTCCAGCGCCAACACCTCGCAGATCGTGTCCGACGATTCCGGCAGGCTGAGCTTCCTTTGGGCAGCGGACGACGGTGCAGTCTTGATTCGGGAGCGTCAGGCGGGTGGCGCGTGGGGTGCGCCGATAACCATCGGGACGACGCACCCCGCGACTTGGTCAAACCGGCGTCCCCAACTGTACTCGTCGGCAGCAGGCGAACTGACGGTGATATGGGATGCGCTGAACACCCAAACGTACGACGGCGTTCAGGCTCGTACACGGGCCCCCGATGGATCGTGGGGCACCGTAGATCAGGTGTCGGTGGGCCCGGATTATCCCTTCTTCGGTTCTATCATCGGAAATTCTGCTGGAGTGACCGCGCTGTGGATTGAGCAGAACGGGACGGATCTCACTGTGCGATCGAGTACAAGGCTCACGGGTCGGTCGTGGCAGCAGCCGACCGACATGTACCTGACCGACGTCAGCAATAACTCCGTTGGGGACACCTTGGGGGCCAAACAGTTCGGCATGTCTGCGTCAGGCGAGGTCGCCGGGGTCTGGGCGACGATTAACGCCTACACGGGGCTCAACGTCGTGCGCGCGAGCAGTTACCCGGCAGCCTCTTCGGCGCTCTACGGGCTCGGATCGGCCCTTTCTGCTGATGTTCTAGCGGGCCTCGCGGTCAACATTCCGACTGTCGAGTCGGCCGGCGTCTCGCAGGCAGACGTTAGGACGCGATTAGACGGTCAGCTCTTCGCCCGGCCACAGAATTCCGTTGAGGGGCAGCTTGCGCTGTCGCTCTCTTTGACTAGTGGCTCGCTGGATGGGGTGCCCCTCGGCGGATACGTCGATTTTGCCCGCAGTGCGATCGGGCCATCACCAGCATTACCCGGGTCGCAGCTGACATTCATTCCCATCGCTAAGGATGCGCTTACGTTCGGGGTATCGGCTGCCAGTGACTTGCCTCGCGACGTTGCGCTCGGCAACGCGAGCCAGGACTCGCGCCCTGTCGCCCCGTTCACGTTGCGGAACATCTATCGAGGAGTAGTCACTTCGTTTATCGACTCGTTTGGTGCCGTTGTTACGATCCGCCCCTTGCTGCCGCCGACAGGCACCGAGACGCGGCAGTGGTGGCTGGAGGCCCTCGGGCTGACCGAACAGCAATTGGGTGCCAACGTGGTAACTGTGCAATCCGACGAATTTGATGGAAGGTCCGTCGTCGGCCCCGGAGACATTGTGCCGTTCTCGGTCTCCAACTACATCGCGCAAGGCAACCACGGCCAGTTGCCGAGTGAGCTAGCCGAGACTCGGTCGCAGATTGAGCTCGGTCAGATCGACACGGTCGAGGCGATGGTGCGCGACCCAGATGGCACGCTCACTGCGAACCCGGATGCCGCGATAAGCCGGCCGGTGTTCATCGTGGTTGAGACGGCGCGACTCACTGGCTCGGCGTCGAGTGACGTGGCGTTGCAGGCGGCCTTCGACGGGCCGGACTCGATGGTGTGTGCCGCGGGCGCCATCATCAGGCTGTATGGCCTCGCGACCATCGGCTCACTCTGCGGCAACACCACGATGTACGGGCAGGCGCTCAGGCTCGGCTAGGAGCCGCCCGCAGAATCGGGCCCCCCGGGCTGAGCCAGACGAGACCCCCGCATACAAGGCCGACTGTGACTACCAGCGTGGTTTGAGCTCAAGGTAACCACGCAGAGTTGCCAGGCTGGCATCGCGTCGAATCGATACCGTCAGGGTCGCCTTGAAGCCCAGTGTCTAATGGTGGCGACGGCATCGGGCCACGGCCAGTAGGGTTCGGCCCGTTTCGGCGCAGGGTCGCGGAGTACGTCGCGCATAACGGGCACGGTACTCGAGTTTGTTTTCAGGACTATCGCGCTGCCAAAGGACTCGGGTCCAAGCACCGCGACGCGATCAGTGGAAGAAGTGCCGCTCGCCCGTGAGGTACATCGTTACGCCGGCCGCCTGAGCCGCCGCGATGACTTCTTCGTCGCGCACCGAGCCGCCGGGCTGCACGATCGCCGCGACGCCCGCGTCAATCAGCACCTGCAGGCCGTCAGCGAAGGGGAAGAACGCGTCGCTCGCCGCGACCGAGCCGCGCGCCCGGTCGCCCGCGCGCGAGACGGCCAAGTGGCACGAGTCGACCCGGTTGACCTGGCCCATGCCCACGCCGACGGATGCCCCGCCCGACGCCAGCAGAATCGCATTCGACTTCACGGCTCGGCACGCGCGCCATGCGAATTCGAGGTCGGCCAGTTGCTCGGCCGAGGCGGCGAGGCCGGAGACGAGCTGCCACGAGTCGGCTGACGCAAACGTGCGGTCGGCGCTCTGCCGCAGCCATCCGCCGCTCACCTGGCGCAGCTCGACGTCGCCGAGCGCGAAGCCCGCGGGCAACTCAAGCAACCGGATGTTCTTCTTCTCGCGCAGCACCTCGAGCGCCTCGGGCTCGAAGCCCGGGGCAACCACGACCTCGGTGAAGATCGGCGCGATCGACTCGGCGGCCTCGCGCGTGATGACGCGGTTGGCGGCGATCACTCCCCCGAAGGCCGAGACGGGGTCGCACGCGTGCGCCGCTGCGTGAGCATCCGCAATCGATGCCCCCACGGCGATGCCGCACGGGTTGGCGTGCTTGATGATCGCGACGGCGGGAGCCTCGTGGTCGTAGGCGGCACGCACGGCCGCGTCGGCATCCACGAAGTTGTTGTACGACATCTCTTTACCGTGCAGCTGTGTGGCCTGCGCGATGCCGTGGGCGCCGTCGGCGCGGTAGAGCGCGGCGTGCTGGTGGCTGTTCTCGCCGTAGCGCAGCACCTGTTGCAGTGTCGCGTGCACGTCGATGGTCGAGGGGCTGCCGTCACCCGCAGGATGAGATGCCCGCACGCCGAGCGTGTCGGCGAACCAGCCCGCCACCGCGGTGTCGTACGCGGCCGTGTGCGCAAAGGCCTTGGCGGCAAAGCGCTGGCGCTGGGCGAGCGTCGTGCCCCCGAGCGTGAGCGCCTTCATCACCATGACGTAGTCGGCCGGGTCAACGATGATCGCGACGTTCGCGTGGTTCTTGGCCGCGGCGCGCACCATCGCGGGCCCACCGATGTCGATCTGCTCGATCACGACGTCGCCCTGAGCGCCCGATGCCACGGTCTCGACGAAGGGGTAGAGGTTGACGATCACGAGGTCGAAGGGCGTGACACCGAGGTCGATGAGCTGCGCTTCGTGCGACGCCAGCCGCAGGTCGGCCAGAATGCCCGCGTGCACCTTGGGGTGCAGGGTCTTGACGCGGCCGTCGAGGGTCTCGGCGAATCCGGTGACCTCCGCCACCTCGGTCACGTGGTGACCCGCGGCCGCGATCGTCGCCGCCGTCGAGCCCGTCGACACCATTTCGACGCCACCCTCGGCGAGCGCCGCCGCCAACTCGAGCAGCCCCGACTTGTCGCTCACGGAAATGAGCGCGCGACGCACGGGCACCGCGTCGCGGTGACGGTAGAGGGCGGGGTCGTGGGCGGGGCCGGCCATGGGGTCTCCAGTGGTGATCAGGGGGTGGATGCTGTGCCGAGCACGATCGAGCCGTCAGCGATGCCGCGCACGACGTCGATGAGCAAGCGCCGCTCGACGGGCTTGATGCGCTCGTGCAGGCTGTGCTCGGTGTCGTCGGGCAACACGGGCACGCGCTCTTGCGCGAGCACTGGGCCCGTGTCGACGCCGGTGTCGAC
>JAYUKK010000188.1:0-11093 GCA_043764515.1 Microbacterium sp. | reverse complement strand
GGCCAGCTCGCTCACGCCGGGTCGAACGTGATCGTCGCAGCGATGCCATGCGGGTCGCGGCGCGCGAGGCTCACCTTCGCGCCGCTCGCGCGCGCGAGCTCGGCAACGATCGCCAGGCCCAGGCCGGTGCCCGGCGTCGTTGTTCCTCCGCGCCAGAATCGGTCGAAGGCGCGAGCGAGCTCGTCATCGGACATCCCCGGCCCCTCATCGACGACCGTCAGCGTGGGGTGCTCGCCGCCCGCAATGATCACTCGGATGCGGTTGCCCTCGCGCGAGACCGCGAGCGCGTTGTCGATGATGTTGTCGAGCATCTGATCGACGCCGGTGGGCACCGACAGCACGGTGACCGCCGAGGGTGCGTCGATCGTCAGCGCGATGCCATTTTCGGCCGCGAGTGGCTCCCACTGCTCGACGCGCTCCCGCGCGATCGCCGCGAGATCGACGGTGATCGCGGGGCTGACGGATGCGCCGGCTCGGCCAAGGGCGAGCAAGCCTTCGACGATCGTGACGAGACGGTCGGCTTCGTGCTCGGCGGCGGCGAGCCGGTCAGCCGCGCCGGCGGGGTCAGATTCGATAAGGTCGCGCGCTCGTTCGAGCTTGAGCCGCAGGGCGGTGAGCGGCGTGCGCAACTGGTGCGAGGCATCCGCGGCGAACGCTCGCTGCTCGTCGTTGAGGCCGGCAAGCCGATCAGCCATGCGGTTAAACGATCGGGCGAGACGCACGAGTTCGGGTGCCCCCGCATTCGGGTCAGCCCGAGCCGTCAGGTCGCCCGCGGCTAGTTGCTCGGTGGTGGCGGTGAGGACCGTCAAGCGCCGAGTCACGGTTCCCGAGAAGACGATTCCCGCGATGCCCGCCATGATGAGGGTGAGCAGTGCGACGATGCCAATGACTTGCAGTCGCTCCCCTACTTCCTCGTCGACCACAGCTTCGGAGTAGGTGAGCCGGACCGCCCCGATGATGTCTTCTCCGCTGAGCACGGGCACGGCGACATAGACCAGTTGTTCACTGAGCGTGGCCGAGTAGCGCGAGCCGGACGAGATGGTTCCGCCAAGCGCTTGGGCGATCTCGGGACGTGACGAATAGTCGCCGCCGACGGCTGATTGGTCGTCATCGCTGGTTACCTGCGCAATTCCCGTGGAATCGACGATGACCACGCGCCCGCCCCCCGCCGCCCGATACTCGAGCGCGGCAGCGGAAACGGCCTGAAGTTCGACGGTATCGAGCGACTCCAACGCTTCTTCAGCACGGCCCGCGAGAATGAAGGCGTCTCGCTCGAGACCAGTGACGAGCCGATCGAGCTCGACCGTGCGCAGGTACTGGGCCAGGGGCACGGTTTGTACGATCAGCACGAGAGCGGTGATGACCATCACCATCCCCATGAAGCGCCAGCGCATCAGGGCTCTCCGAGCCGAAAGCCGACGCCGCGCACCGACTCAATCCATCCGGGGTCGCCGAGCTTCTTGCGCACCGCGGCAATGTGGGCGTCGAGGGTCTTGGCGGTACCGAACCATGTGGTGTCCCACACGTCACGCAGTATGTCGGTGCGCCGGTACACCGCTCCACGATCGCGGGCCAGGTACTCGAGCACGTCGAACTCGCGAGGTGTGAGGTGCACCGGTTCTCCGTCGAGGAGAACTCGGCGAGCTCGGCTGTCGATGACGAGCCGAGAGTCCGTGTCATCGCGCATGGGAATCGTGCTTCCGGTGGCACGACGCGTAATGGCGTGAATGCGCGCCACGAGTTCACGCATCCCGAACGGCTTCACGATGTAGTCGTCGGCGCCCAGCTCGAGGGCGACCACCCGGTCGACTTCTTCGTCGCGCGCGCTCACGATGATGATCGGAACCGCACTCGTCGCACGTATTCGTCGGCACACTTCCGTACCGTCGATGTCAGGGAGCCCGAGGTCGAGCACGATCAGGTCGGGGTGTAGTTCCGCGACGAGGGCGATGCCGTCGAGCCCGCTCGACACCCGGGTTGCCGTTATCGCGCGGTCGGCGAGCCCATCAACGATGCCGTCGGCGACAGCGTCGTCATCTTCGATCACGAGAACTCGCATGCGTTCATCATGCTCCCTTCCGTTGATCTGCTGTCGAGCATCCCGTCACTGCGTCGGCGATCTTGGATGAATCTTGGATGTTCAGGGGAGCCCTCTGAAGACGCCGCGGCCTAACGTCGAAGCATGAAGACGCAAATCATCACCGTCCTGTCGATCGCCGCCGTGCTCGGCACCGCGGGTGGGGCGTATGCCGTGAACCAGACCATGCTCACCTCGGCCTCGAACGAGACCTCGGTCATCGGTAGCGCCACTCCGGTGCTCGTGCCGATCGCCCCCAAGGGTGCCGACATTCCTGCTGATTACCGCGAGCAGCTCGCCGCGGCCGAGAACCAGAAGCCGACTCCCGCGGGCGGGCTCGTGTCATCGAGTGCGACCGCGCCCACAACGGCACCGGCTCCGGCTCCGGCACCGAGTGCGTCGAGCGATGACAGTTCCGACGACTCGGGCGACGAGGTTGAGGGTGAAGATGAGCACGAGTACGAAGATGAGTCGGACGATGACGACTAACCAACGGCCCGCCGCGGTTGCCCGCGCCCTCACGGGCGCGGGCACCGCCATCGCGATGATCGGCATGGTTACGGGTTTCCAGATCTCCGCGACTGCAGCCGAGCAACAGGCTCAGCTCGACGCCGCGGCCGTCGCAACAACGACGGCTGCTGCGGCGAATGTGCGCGGCCAGGCCGTGCGGGTGCTTGATCCCACCTTGCTACCCGAGATCGTCGTCGCGGCTCCGGTTGCAGCTCCCGCCGCGAGCTCGGGTACACGTTCTGCGTCTAGCGCTGCCGCTCCGGCGGCTCCGGCCGCACCAGCCGCGCCGGCCGCCCCGGTACCTGCGCCGGCGCCCGCTCAGCCGGCACCACCGGCCAACGGAACTACTGCGGGCTCGGGCGGCTGAGCCCAGCGGCTCGACTGCTGAGATCACCTGACGACCGACATGTCGACCACGAACACGCATTCCGTGACCCACTCGTGGTCGATGATGGGCGGAACCGCACGGGTCTGGGTCGTCTACTCCGGCGCCGACATCGCGAACGGTCTTGAGTCGGTGGCCGCTCTCGTCGAGCGCCGCGGAGCTCACCTCGAGTCGTGCTGGAGCCGTTTCATGGCCGATAGTGACCTCAGCCGACTGACCGACGCCGACGGCCAGCCAACCACCGTCGACCCCGACACGATCACGCTCTTGTTCGCGATGCTCGATGGCTGGAATGAGACCGACCGCGACTTCGACCCCACCCTGCTGCCCGCCGTCGTCGCCGAAGGCTACGGGCGGTCACTGCGTGATCCGACGCGAATCACGCGACTGCCCGAATCCTCCCGATCACGCGCCGATCTCGACGCCATGCGCATCGACGGACTCACGGTGACGGTGACGCGCGGTACCGCGCTCGACCCCGGCGGAATCGGTAAGGGTTTGGCGGCAGACCTCATCGCCTCCGATCTGATGGCCGACGGTGCGCTCGGTTGCCTCGTCGAGGTCGGTGGCGACCTGCGCGTTGTCGGTGTGGCTCCGGATGGTGTGGCCTGGCGTGTCGCCGTTGATGATCCGTTTGCTCCTGGCACGGAACGCGCGCTGGTTCGACTGCCCGACGGCGGCATCGCGACCTCGAGCCAGCGCAAGCGGCGATGGGTCTCCGACTCGGGTTCCGAACGCCACCACCTCATCGACCCGACGACGCAGCGCAGCGCTATCTCGAGCATCCAGACCGTGACGGTTATCACCTCCACCGCGGCACGCGCTGAAGTGTTAACAAAGCCGGGCTTTCTGCGCCCCCTCGACGAGTACCTCGAATGGATTCCCACCCGCGGGGCCGCGGCCCTTCTCATCGGCGCTGATGGCACCGAACGAACCACATCGAACTGGGGCAACTACGCATGAATGATCCGCACTTTTGGTGGTACGTCACTCGGGCGAGTGCGGTGTTGGCGTGGGTGATCATGACCGCCGCCGTGCTGTGGGGAATCACGCTCTCGACGCGCATCTTCCGGGGCGCTGACAACCCCTCGTGGCTGCAAGACCTGCACCGCTTCCTTGGCGGTACCGCTCTCGTGCTCACTCTCATCCACATGGTCTCACTCGTGCTCGACCCATGGCTCGCGTTGCCGATTGACCAGTTGCTCATTCCGCTCATCGCCGAATATCGTCCCGTTCCGGTTGCACTGGGCATTCTCTCTTTCTATGTTCTCGTCGCGGTGCAGCTCACGTCGCTCGCCAAGAACCGACTCCCGCAACGGTTTTGGAAAGCCGTGCACTACCTGAGCTACGTCGCCGTGCTCGCGGTCGCCATCCACGGTGCCTACGCCGGCACGGATGCGGGGGCACCCTGGTACCAGGGCGTCGCCACGGTCATCGTCACGGCGTCGGTGCTCGCGCTCATCGTGCGCATCGTCATGGCGCGGCGCCGCACGGCCGGGAGCGCCGGCTCAGTTTCCGCCTCACACGACGGCGCTGTGCCCTCGATCGCGGAAGCAAACCCGACCAACCCGCTGACCGTCACGCGGATGCGCATCTCTGCCAAGCATCCGGTCGCCGACGGCGTCGTGCGGCTCAGGCTTACACGCGTCGATGGGCAGCCGATCGAGCCGTGGTACGCGGGCGCCCATGTGACCCTGCGTCTTCCGATTGGGATCGAGCGTCAGTACTCGCTCTGCAGCGACCAGGCCGACCGCGCTCACGTTGACATTGCTGTGCTGCGCCAAGAACCAGTTGGGCCTGGTAGCGCGTACCTGCATGACGTCGCCGTGCTCGGCGATGAACTCGACGTCATCGGCCCGCGCAACAATTTTCCCCTAGAAGCAGCGCACGAGTATTTGTTCATCGCGGGTGGCATCGGCATCACGCCCATTCGCGCCATGATCGAGGCGCTGCCGCCCACCCGCTCCTGGCGTCTCCTTTACCTGGGCCGTACGCGCGCGGAGATGGCGTTCGCGAGCGAGCTCGAGCAGCAGTACGGCGACAGGGTTCGCGTGATTTCGGGTGACGAGCGCACCAAGCGACTCGATGTCGCCCGCGAGATCGCGGCAACAACCGCTGACGTCTACGCCTGTGGCAGCACCGCGCTGCTTGATGACGTCGTGGCGGCAACGCCCCGCGCCCGTTGCCACGTCGAGCGCTTCATCGCCGTCGACCGAGGCACGGGCTCCGGGCGATCACCTCTCGTGGTGGTCGCCCGCACCAGCGGTCGTCGCATCGAGGTCGGTGCCGATCAGAGTGTGCTCGCGGCGATGCAGGGCGCGGGCATCCCGATCGCCACGTCGTGTGGCACAGGGGTGTGTGGCACGTGCGAGACGCGGGTGCTCGCGGGTCGACCGCAACACCTCGACTCGGTTATGCCCGATGAGGACAAAGACGAGATCGGCGTCTTTTACCCGTGCGTCTCGCGGGCGACGACCCCCGAGCTCGTTCTCGACGTTTAACCCAGCGGGGGCTACGGGTTGACGGTGGTCGTCTCGGCGTCTGCGTCGACCTCGTCGACCCAGAGGTCATCGTCGGCGCGCAGCGTCTGCCACGCGGCATAGGCAATGGCCGCCGTCGCGACCACACCGAGTCCGATGAGGATGTAGCGGCCTGGGCCGGGGCTTGGCTTGACCTCGATGATGCCGACCCGTTGTCCCGCTCGCGTGGCGAGCTCGCGGCCCGACGCCGACACCTGGCGAATGGCATCGCGAATGCGCTTGTCGCGCGCCACGTCGAGAACGGCGATGGCCGAACCAATCGCGCCCGACACCGCGGGCATGACGTCGTCGACGAACCGGTCACGCGTTGCCGACGCGGCGTGACGCACGGAGCCGACACCTGCTTCGACGCCCGGAACGATGCGCTTTTCGTAGGTGTCGCGCACCCGGGGGGCAACATCCTCTCGCGCGACCGACGCGGCCTGACGGCTCGCATCGCGCAGTATGCTCGCAGCGCGCTCAAGAACCTCGCGCTGCTCGTCCCACACGTCTCCAGCTTGGCGGCGGAGCTTCTTCAGTTCGCGCTGGCGCTTGCGTGACAGTTCCATGGAATCCTCCTGGATCGACGGTGGTCGGCGCTTACATCCTGGCACCAACCCGGGTGCAGCCCAACCGATGCCATAGGAATGCACAGGATCCGGCCAGCGCGCGCCATGCCAGAATGGGCTTCATGTCCATCCACACCGCCGTCGCCACCATCCACACGAACAAGGGCGATATCGTCGTCAACCTGTTCGGCAACCACGCGCCGAAGACCGTGCGTAACTTTGTCGGTCTCGCTACCGGCACTCAGGAGTGGACGCACCCGGCCACCGGCAAGAAGACGAGTGACCCGCTCTACAACGGTGTGATCTTCCACCGCATTATCACCGACTTTATGCTGCAGGGTGGTGACCCTCTCGGTCAGGGCACCGGCGGCCCGGGATACGAGTTTGATGACGAAATTCACCCCGAGCTTCAGTTCACGGAGCCGTTCCTGTTCGCCATGGCGAACGCTGGCAAGCGCGGGGGTCGCGGCACGAACGGGTCGCAGTTCTTCATCACGACCGTGGCAACGCCCTGGCTCAACGGAAACCACACCATCTTCGGCGTCGTGGCCGATGACGACTCCCGGGCTGTCGTGAAGGCCATCGAAGCCGTTCCCACGAATGCAAATGACAAGCCGCTCGACGATGTCGTCATTTCGAGCATCGAGGTCGTCGAGGTCGCGTGACGACCCCCGCACCCGGCCCCGCGAACCTTGGGGCGGATGCCCGCGTGTGCTACCGGCATCCTGACCGCGCCAGCGCGGTTCGTTGCCAGCGTTGCGATCGTCGCGTGTGCCCCGAGTGCCAGACGCCCGCGGCGGTCGGTGTGCAGTGCCCCGCATGTATTGCGGCCGCGCGCGCGGCGGCTCCCCGGCGACCGTCAGCCTTCGTGCGTGCCTTTCGTCCCGGTAGCCGCGTGCCCGTCGTCAGCTATGGCATCCTCATCGTCACACTGGTAGTTTTCGCGCTGCAATGGATCACGCAGGGTGCCGTCACCAACGCCCTTGCCTACTTCCCACCGCTCACCGCCCAAGAACCGTGGCGCATGCTCACCGTCGCGCTCGTGCACAGCGACCGTTCGATCTTCCACATCGTGTTCAACATGTATTCGTTGTGGGTGCTCGGCCCGCTGCTCGAAAGCCTGATTGGCCGCGCGCGCTTCGCCGCGGTGTATGTGCTTTCCGCGCTGGGCGGGTCTGTCGCGGTTCTGTGGCTTGCGCCGCTGTCGGTCGTTGTTGGAGCATCCGGCGCGATCTTCGGCCTGCTCGGGGCATTCTTCGTGATCCAACGACGGCTCGGCGGGCGCAACATCCAGCTCGTCGTGATCATCGCCATCAACTTGGCGCTGGGTTTTCTTATCCCGGGCGTCTCGTGGCAGTCGCACATTGGGGGTCTCGCGGTCGGCGCGGCGCTCGCATGGATCATGCTGCGGACGCGTCGCGTCGATCAACAGAGGCGACAGGCTCTCCTGATTGGGCTCGTGGCCGCGGGGCTCGTGGCCGCCACGGTTCTCCGCGTCGCCCTCTTCTGATCGAGCGAGAATCGCCCTCCGAGGAAAGTTATCCACACCTGATTCCACAGTGGGGATAATCACACGCCTGTAGTTTTGAAGAAGTCCCGGTCAGCGCCAGCGGGTCGTCATGAGGAACCCGATAAACATGATTCCAAAGCCGACCATGATGTTCCACGCGCCGAGGCTCGGGACCGGCCACGATGCTTGGCTGACGTAATAGACCAAGATCCAAATGAGCCCAATGAGCATGAACCCGAACATGACAGGCTTGAACCACACGGGGTTCGGGGCGTCATTGCCACGGGGGGTCTCGGGGTTTTCGGCGCTGCGCGCAGTAGTCCTGGCCATGATGTGCAGTCTAGCCCGAGAGCTCGCCCAGCACCTGCGCCTAGAATCAAGGCGTGCATGAGACTGAGCCAGATTCGCCGACCGAGCCGGTCGAGAATATCGCGGCAGAACCGACCGCGGCGCCGCAATCGCGCCGTGAGATCCGCCAGGCGCGTGCGCAGCAGTCGGCCGTTCGTCCTCCCGCTCGATTGACCATCACGGGTGTCCTCGGCGAGGTGCTGATCACCGCCGGCGTTCTCGTCATGTTGTTCCTCGGCTGGTACATCTGGCTCAACGACATCGTCACGGGTGGGGAACAGCAACAAGCCGCCGAAGTCGTTCAGCAAGAACTGCAAGACCAATACGACCGCGGTGAGGCCCTCGCAGAGCGACCCACCGACCCAGGCGATCCGGTTGTGTCGATCGCTCCGCCCGCGGGCCAAGTGTTCGGTGCGCTCATCGTTCCTCGGTTCGGCGCCGACTACGTGCGATCGATCGCGACAGGCGTTGACGTCGAAACGGTGCTCAATAGTCGTCGTATCGGCATCGGTCACTACAGCGACACCCAGATGCCCGGCGAGATGGGCAACTTCGCCATCGCCGCACACCGAAACACCTGGGGCGGTGCCTTCAGCGACGTTGACAAGCTTCGACTCGGTGACCGTATCTACGTCGAGACCGTAGACGGGTGGTATGAGTACTCGTTCCGGGGCCTCGAGTACGTCTGGCCCACCGGCGTCGACGTTCTCGAGCCGGTGCCGGCGGCGCCGGGCGTAGCCGCGACCGATCGCGTGCTCACGATGACCACCTGCAATCCTCGCTTCTCAACGGCAGAACGCATCGTGGCCTACGCCGTGTTCGAGACCTGGTACCCGCGCGCGGGCGGCCCGCCGTCAGAGATTTCCGGCGTGGTCGAGGCTCGCGGATGAGCGCCGCGAACACCACCGCCTGTCGAGTGACTGTCTCCCTCAGAAGGAGTAACTGATGTACGCCGCGCTGTGGCGCATTTTGCCCGGCCCCGCCTGGGTGCGCATCCTGATTCTGATCGCGATCGTCGCCGTGGTGCTCGTGGCGCTCGTGCAATGGGTATTTCCGTGGGCAGCCGCCACACTGTTGCCGCAAGAGTCGACAGTCGGGGGCTAACGCGATGCGCGTTCTGGTGATCGACAACTATGACAGCTTCGTCTACACACTCGACGGATATCTGCAGCAGTTGGGCGCGCAGACCACGGTGGTGCGCAACGACGTTGTCGATGATGTCGGCGCGGCGGCGCTCATCGCGGACTATGACGCCGTGTTGATCTCGCCCGGCCCCGGAAACCCGGGATCGGCGGGGATCTCGATCGCCGTTGTGCACGCGGCGATTGCGTCGGGCCAGCCCGTGCTCGGGGTGTGCCTCGGGCACCAGGCGATTGCGGAGGCGCTCGGAGCCACGGTGACCCACGCCAATGAACTCATGCATGGCAAGACGTCACTCATCGAGCACGACGACAGTGCCTTCTTTGAGGGAGTGCCGCAGCCGTTTCGCGCTACCCGGTACCACAGCCTTGCAATCGTCGACGGCACGGTGCCCGATTCGCTCGAGGTCACTGCCCGCACCGATGGTGGCGTCATCATGGGCGTTCGGCATCGCACGGCGCGAATATACGGCGTGCAGTTTCACCCGGAGTCGGTGCTCACCGAAGGCGGCTACCGGATGCTCGGCAATTGGTTGGCCGAGGCCGGCTTACCGAGCGCGCGCGAGGCGGCCGTCGGGCTGAGCCCGCTCGTTACGGCCACACCACACGCGTAGCGTCACACTCGCCGCCTGGTGGCGCGCGTGCCAGCGACCGCGTGCGCGAGACCGCAACCCCGCGCCGGACAATCGCTAAGAAGCAGCGCTGCAGTAGCGCAGAGTGACGGCAGAGCCTTGAGGCTGGTCTCCGGGAGGAAGTGATTGGGCCGTCACTAGTTGTCCGGTACAGCTCCCGTCGCCTTCGACGGAGATCTGGAGACCCAGCGCCGTCAATTGGGAGGTCGCTTCTCCCACCACGATGTTGCGCACGTCGGGAACTCGTACGAGCCCGGTCGAGACCACGAGGTTAACCTTTTCGCCGCCCCGCATTTCGGTGCCCGATTCGGGGTCGGTGCGAATGACGACGTCTTTCGCGACGGATGACGAGTTCTCGGCGGTTACGGTGCCGAGAACAAGCCCGCGCTCGGTGAGCAGCGCTTGCGCCTCGGCGAGGGTGAGCAGTGCAAGGCTCGGCACGTCGATACGTTCAGCGCCCGCCGAGACAACGACCGTGATGACCTGCCCTGGCGAGACGGTGATCCCGGCTGCGGGGTCGGTGCTGATGATTTCACCCTCAGGAACGGTCGCGCTGACCTCGGTCGTCGGGTCTGGCTGCAGCTCAGCGTCGAGAAGAATCTGGCCACCCTCGCGGTATTGCAGCCCCACAACGTTCGGAACAGAGATCGCTACCGCGTCAACGAGGGGAGTGCGCTCGAGATTGAGGGCCCAGAACAACACAGCGGCGATCACGACGGCAACCACGGCGATGCCCGCCCAGATCCACGCGACGGGCGGCCGAGACTGGGTGCGGGCGCGACGCTCGTCATCGTCGACGCTCAGCTGGCGCATGGTCGCCTCGGTGTCGGCGGTTGCCTGCGGGTTCACCCCGAACAGTGTTGAAGTGAAGTCGGCGGGAGCGTCGACGCGCTTGGGTGGCACTTGGCCCGATGCCGCGGCCGTGACGTCGGCGCGGAAGTCGCTTGCCGTCTGGAACCGCTCAAAGCGGTCTTTCGCGAGCGCGTGAAACACAACAGCATCCATCGCCGCCGAGACCTGTGGGTTGATGCTGCTGGGAGCTGCCGGTGCTTCGCTGACGTGCTGATACGCGACGGCGACAGCGGATTCGCCCTGGAACGGCGCGCGCCCGGTGAGCATCTCGAAGAGCACGACGCCGCTCGCGTAGAGGTCGGTTCGGGCGTCGACCGTCTCACCGCGCGCTTGCTCGGGCGAAAAGTATTGCGCGGTACCGAGGATCGAGCTGGTCTGAGCGACGGTGGCCGCGGAGTCGGAAATCGCGCGGGCGATGCCGAAATCCATGACCTTCACCTGGCCCGACGACGTGACCATGACGTTGCCCGGCTTGATGTCGCGGTGCACGACCCCCGCACGGTGCGAATACTCGAGAGCGGTCAGGATTCCTTCGGCGATGCGAGAAGCTTC
>JAYUKK010000187.1:0-11118 GCA_043764515.1 Microbacterium sp. | reverse complement strand
TTCTGGGTGGGCGTCATGTGTTTGAGCATGTTGCCGGCCACGAGCACGAGGTCGGGATGCGCGCGTGCGGCCAGAAGGCGAGCAACCGCATCGAGGCGGTCGAGCGAGCGCGGCAGGCGCAGCAACGCGAGACGGGCATCCGGCGTCATCACCGCGTCGAGCGCGTGTTGCGTGATCACCGCACCCTGCCCGCGGGCGTTGGCGGCAAGGGCGTGCTGAGCCACGAGCGAATCCTGGTGCACGCGCACGTGCCGAGCGCCCAGGGAGAGCGCGCCGAGCGCGAGGGACCCGTGCGTGTCGTCGACAATGACCACCGATTCGGGCGCCGACCGCAGCCACGGCTCAGCGGTATCGAGCAGGTAGCGATCGGCGGCATCCCACGCGCGTAGTTCGGGCGCCTCGATGTCGGGCCGTCTCGCCAGGCGGTCGAGAAGGCCGGTCAGCTCGGCGTCGCGGAGATCGGTCACGGTGCCACCATAGGACGCGCTGATCACGGCCGCAGGGTCACCGGCGCGCGAGTAGTGCGGCGACGCGTTCTTGAAGTTCGGTCGAGCGGAAGGGCTTGATGAGGTACTCGTCGATGCCCGCATCGAAGGCCGCCTGCAAGTCGCTCTCTTGTGCCCGCGCCGTGAGCATGAGCACCTTGGTGGCGCTGACCTCGGCCTGCGCGCGCAGAGCGACACAGACGTCGATGCCCGTGAGACCCGGCATCATCCAGTCGAGAACGATCAGGTCGGGACGTTCCGCTATGGCCAGGCGAAGGGCCTCGTCGCCATTATCGGCGAACAGTAACTCGTAGCCCTCGCGGTGTAGTCGACGCTGGATGAGCGTCTGAATGTCTGGCTCATCCTCGGCGACCAAAATTCGTACCACGACCCTGCCCCCTTTCCGCCCACCGGGGGCTAGTGTCGGGCGTGTGAGCCCGACTCGACACCGTGATCTGCAGCAAGAAGATGCCGCGTTGCTGGGCGCGGTCGGCTTGGTTCAGCGGTCACGCGACCTGAAGCGACCAGCCTACGTGACCCTCATCGTGGGCTTATCCCTCGTGACATTTGGGCTCGGATTCGCCGCCCTGTACCTCACGGCCCCCGGCGGCACCACAGCCATCTGGTGGCCAGCGGCCGGAGCGGGCGCGCTGCTCGCGCTGCTCTACCGGGGGCCACGGTGGCAGGTTCTGGTGCTCGTCGGCGCCGCGGGCGCAAGCTCGAACGCGCTCATCGGCAAGCCTCTTGATGTCACCCTCTGGAGTGCTCTCGCGCTCGTCATCGAGATCGCGGTGTTCATGTGGGTGCTGGGCCCGCAGGGCCGCTCGGCGATGCTCTCGTCACGGCGCGGATTGCTGCGGTTCATTGTGGCCGCATTGAGCGCGTCGGTCGCTGTCGCTGCCATCGTGGGCATGGCATTCGTGGCGAACGGGGCGAGCCCGCTCCCCACTTTCGCAGCCTTGGTGCCGTCGCACCTCTCGGCCCTGCTCATCATTGTGCCGCTCGCCCTGGTGCCGCTTCCCCGGCGCGCTCCCGGGCAGGTCGCCGAACTGATCGTGCAGTTAGCCTTAACCACGGGCGCGGCCCTGCTGATCTTCTTGCCATTTCAGACCGGCCCTCTGAGTTCCTTGCTGTTCCCCCTTTTTGGGTGGGCGGCCGTGCGGTTTCGACCCGTCATCCCCACCCTTGAACTCATCGCGCTGGGGATCATTGTTTCCGTGATGACGGCGCTCGGCGGGGGGCCCTTCGCCCTGGTTGACAACGCGCTGCCCCCAGAAAGGTACGTTCAGCTGTATCTCTTGGCGATGGCACTGACCATTCAGTTCATCACCGTGGTACGCAGCGAGCACGCCGAAATCCGGGCTGCGAACGACCGGCGTGGCGCCATATTGCGCGGCGGCTTCGTCGGTTCGCAGGTGGGGTCGATGTTCGTGCGTCCGATGCCGGGCGCGAGCCCGAGCATCCTCGAGATCAACGATGTCGCCGCCGACCTGATCGATCAAGCCTGGCTTGATCCGCTCATCGATGCGTGGCTCGTGAGCGGAACAGTAGACTTGTCCACCGACGTGCTCATCGCCGACGACCGGACCGTTCAGGTATACGGCCGGCACGTGCTCACGGCCGATGGAGAGTCGGTGCTCGGTCTTCAAGTGGTCGAGATCACTGACCTCGTCGCAGCTCAGCAGGCCATGGCCGACGCCATGGCTCGCGAGCGGCACGTAGCCGACGAGTTGCGCGCCCTGGGCCAGCAAAAGGATGACTTCGTCTCCTCCGTCAGCCACGAGTTGCGTACCCCCATCACGAGCATTCTCGGTTTCGCGGAAGAGCTGAGAGAGACGGCGACGCCCGATCAGCAACAGTCAGCTGACATCATCGTGCGAAATGCCCAGCGTTTGACCGAGATGGTGGAGCAGTTGCTAGAGATCGGTCGCATGACCGCCCCTAACCCACTTCGCGAAGCACGCACGGTCGACCTGACCATGATTGCCCGGGACACGATTCAAGATCAATCGGGAATCGCTCATGGCCGCAACGTCACCATCCGCGACCATTTGAGCGCTGATCCGACCCCGGTCATGTCCAGCACGAACACCGCCGGTCGCATCGTCACGAACCTTCTCTCCAACGCCCTCAAATTCACGCCGCCGGGCGGAATTGTCGACATCACTACGGCCAGCGATGGAAAAACGGCCACCTTGATCGTGGACGATTCGGGCGCCGGCATCAGCGATATCGACCTGCCTCACGTCTTTGAGCGGTTTTTCCGCAGTGACGACGCGCACAAGAGACTCACCCCCGGAACAGGACTCGGCTTATCCATCGTGCGATCTCTGGTGCAGTCACACGGCGGCGACATCTCGATCAGCCGGTCGCCTTTGGGCGGAGCCCGCATGGTCGTCACCCTTCCTGCAGCCGTCGACGACACCCCCCGCAACACCGACGGTGCTGCGGAGAACTAGTTGCGGCGCAATGGACGCCAGACCACGAGCTGGTTCGACTTCTGTGCACGCGTGCCGGCCTTGATCGACACGACGTCGCCCTCGGAACCCGCCGCAAAGACGCGTCGGCCGGGGCGGGCGAGCAATTCGTCGGCGAGCGCTGACTCGAGCTCGCGCACGCGAGCGCGCAACGCGACGACCTCGTTCTCAAGCTCAAGAATTCGGCGGATGCCCGCGAGGTTGAGACCCTCAGAACTCAAGCGCGCGATCTCGCGCAACTGCACGACATCGCGCATCGAGTAGCGGCGGCTCTGGCCCGCTGTGCGCGTCGGCGAAACGAGGCCCAGCCGGTCATACTGTCGCAGCGTCTGCGGGTGCATGCCCGCAAGCTCGGCGGCGACCGCGATCGCGAAGATCGGGCTGTTCTCGTCCATGGCCGTCATTGTGCCGCGATCACCCTTCGTCGTCATCCCTGGGCGCGAGCGAGCAACTCGTCGCGCGGGTTCTCGGTGGGCAATGCCGCAGCAAACTGCTGCAAGTGCTTGGTCGCCTCGGCGCTCAGGTTCGAGGGCACCGCCACCTGAACGGTGGCGAGCAGGTCACCCACGCCCTTAGCCGTCGTCACGCCGCGACCCTTGACGCGCAACACGCGCCCGCTCGGAGTGCCCGCCGCGACGCGCAGCTTAACCGTGTCTCCGCCGAGCGTTGGCACCTCGATCGTGGCACCGAGGGCCGCCTCGACGAACGTCACGGGAACATCCACCCGCAAGTGCAAACCGTCACGCGTGAACACGGGATGCGGGCGCACCTGCACCGTCAACACCAGATCGCCCGGCTCGCCGCCATCGCGGCTCTGCTCGCCCTTGCCGCGCAAGCGGATCTTCTGCCCATCGGCAACGCCCGCCGGAACCTTAACCTGGATGGGCTTGCCGCCCCCCGGGTTCTCAAGGGTGACGGTGTCGCCGTGCACGGCAGTGAGAAACTCGAGGCCGACGGTCGCGACGTGGTCGCGGCCCTTAGTGGGCGCGCCGTAGCGACGACCGGCTCCGGCTTGGCCGGGCGCCCCATTGCCAAAAAGCCCGCCAAAGATGTCTTCGAAGCCGCCGGGCGCGGTGCGTCGGCCACCCGGCGCGCCGCCGTTGAACATCCCGCCAAAGACGTCATCGAAGCCGCCCGGGGCGCCGCCCGCGGTGAAGCGAGCGCCAGAGCCCATGGCACGAATCTGGTCGTATTCGGCGCGCTGAGCGGGATCGCCCAGCACCGAATGCGCCTCGCTGATTTCTTTGAAGCGCGCCTCGGCAGCGGCATTGCCCGGGTTCGAGTCGGGGTGGTGCTGCCGCGCAAGCTTGCGGTACGCCTTCTTGAGCTCGGCCTCGCTGACGTCTTTCGACACCCCGAGAACGGCGTAGAAGTCTTTATCGAACCAGTCTTGACTGGCCACGGGTCACCTCAGCTCTGCGGCACCGAGACGGCCACCTTCGCGGGCCGCACAAGGCGATCACCGAGAACGTAGCCCACCTCGATGACGTCAGCGACCGTCTGCGAGGTCGCCTCGGCACTTGGCAGCTGCACGATCGCCTGGTGGAAAGCAGGGTCGAAGGGCTCGCCGATCACGCCCACGACCGCGAGGCCGTAGCGCTCGAACGCCTGTCGCAGCTTTTGCGCGACGAGTTCAAGCGGGCTGCCCTCGAGGTCGCCGTGCGCCGACGCGCGATCGAGGTCATCGATCGCCGGCAGCAACGAGCGGATGACGTCGGCGATGACCGCGTCACGGTTCGCGGCGCGGTCGCGCTCGACCCTGGTACGGAAATTCGCCAGCTCGGCCTCGGCCCGGGCGGCGCGATCGCGGTACTCCTCGATTTCGCGCTGCCCCGCCTCCGACAGGATGTGGTCGATGTCGGCGTCCAGGCTGTTGCCGGTCTCCGACACCTCCACGTCAGCGTCTTCCGCCTCCACTAGCTCGTCCGCCGACTCTGCATCGGTGGGCGCGCCATCGTCGGCGAGCGGCTCGTGCTGTTCGTCCCGTGGCTCGTCGTGGCCTTTGGCCGCCATGGCTACTTGGCGTCCTTCTCAGTCGAGCCGTCGGCGGCCTTGTCGTCTTCGTCGTCGACGATCTCGGCGTCGACCACGTCGTCATCGTTCGCCGCGGGCGTCTCTTGATCCTCCGACGGGGTCGGCTCCATCTGCGACGCGGCGTAGATGGCTTCGCCGAGCTTCGTCTGCGAGGCGTTGAGCGTGTCGAACGCGGTCTTGACGGCCGCGTCGTCGTCACCGGCGAGCGCCGTCTTGAGAGCATCCACGTCGGCTTGCACCTCACCCTTGACGTCGTCGGGCAGCTTGTCGTCGTTCTCCCTGATGAGCTTCTCGAGCGAGTAGACGAGCTGCTCAGAGTTGTTGCGCACCTCAGCCTTTTCGCGACGCTCCTTGTCTTCGGCAGCGTGTTCTTCGGCTTCACGCACCATGCGCTCGATGTCTTCCTTCGCGAGCGACGAGCCGCCCGTGATGGTCATCGACTGCTCCTTGCCGGTGCCCTTGTCTTTCGCTGACACGTGCACGATGCCGTTGGCGTCGATGTCGAAGGTGACCTCGATCTGCGGGATGCCCCGCGGAGCGGGCGCGATACCCGTGAGCTCGAACGTGCCGAGGTTCTTGTTGTCGCGCGTGAACTCACGCTCGCCCTGGAAGACCTGAATGGCGACGCTCGGCTGGTTGTCATCCGCCGTCGTGAAGGTCTCACTGCGCTTGGTCGGGATGGCCGTGTTGCGCTCGATGAGCTTGGTCATGATGCCGCCCTTGGTCTCGATGCCGAGGCTCAGGGGGGTCACGTCGATCAGCAGAACGTCTTTGCGCTCTCCCTTCAGCACGCCGGCCTGAAGGGCAGCGCCGACGGCGACGACCTCATCGGGGTTGACGCCCTTGTTGGGCTCGCGGCCACCGGTGAGCTGCTTGACGAGCTCGGTGACGGCCGGCATACGCGTCGACCCACCAACGAGCACAACGTGCGCGATGTCGCCGACCTTCACGCCCGCCTCTTTGATGACGTCATTGAAGGGCTTCTTGGTGCGGTCGAGCAGGTCGCTCGTGAGCTCTTCGAACTTGGCGCGCGTGAGCGACTCGTCGAGGTTGGCGGGGCCGTTCTCGGTCAGAGAGAGGTAGGGCAGCTGAATGTTGGTGCTCGTCGAGCTCGACAGTTCTTTCTTCGCCTGCTCCGCGGCCTCCTTGAGACGCTGCTTGGCGATCTTGTCGTTGCTGACGTCGACGCCCGTCGACTCCTTGAAGCGCTTCGCGAGGTAGTCGACCACGCGGGCATCCCAGTCGTCGCCGCCGAGGCGGTTGTCGCCCGCGGTCGAGCGCACCTGGATGGTGCTGAAGTCGTCGTCTTTGCCTACTTCGAGCAGGCTCACGTCGAAGGTTCCGCCACCGAGGTCGAAGACCAGGATGAGCTCGTCTTCCTTGCCCTTGTCGAGGCCGTAGGCCAGCGCGGCCGCGGTGGGCTCGTTGATGATGCGCAGCACGTTAAGGCCCGCGATCTCGCCGGCCTCTTTGGTGGCCTGACGCTCGGCGTCGTTGAAGTACGCAGGCACCGTGATGACGGCGTCGGTGACGCTCTCGCCCAAGTACTGCTCCGCATCCCGCTTCAGCTTCGCCAGAATGCGGGCGCTGATCTCTTGAGCGGTGTACTTCTTGTCGTCGATCTCTTGCTTCCAGTCGGTGCCCATGTGGCGCTTAACGCTCGCGATGGTGCGGTCGACGTTGGTGACGGCCTGGCGCTTGGCGGTCTCGCCCACGAGCACCTCACCGTCTTTCGTGAAGGCCACAACGCTCGGCGTGGTGCGGAAGCCTTCGGCGTTAGCGATGACGGTGGGTTCTCCACCCTCCAAGACGGATACGCACGAGTTGGTGGTTCCGAGGTCGATACCAACGGCACGAGCCATGGTGGTGCTCCTTCTTCAGATCAGGTGCGCGAAAGGTTGAGTCGCGCTGTATCAAGTTTGAGATTCGGGATGCTCGCTGTCAAGTCACCCACCCAAAACTTGAGCGTCCCTGGCTCAATTCTCAGGTTTCGCCAGACTGCCAGATTGCGAAACCGACGCCGATTCGCGCTACCCCGCGTTCACCCCCGAGCGGTAGCGTGAGCGCATGACTGAGAAGCCTGCCGACAACGAAGTCGGCTCCACCCCTGTTCCCCCTACCGTTGGTCGCACAGGCGCTGTCGCCGCTGTCCCCTTTGAACTCGGCGACAAGGTCGTTCCGAGAAGGCAGGTGTGGTCGTGGGCGATGTGGGACTGGGCCACACAGCCCTTCAACACGGTCATCCTTACCTTTGTCTTCACTGCGCTGTATCTGACGAGCGACTCTTTCATTGACCCGCAGATCGTCGCTCTAGGTGAAGACGACCCGGCATTCAAGCAAGCTCTCGATCAACTCGCCGCGGGAATTGGCTTTGCGGGCCTGATCGCTGGGTTGCTGATTGCCCTCGTTGCTCCAGTTCTTGGGCAACGCTCCGACGCGGCCGGAAACCGCAAGCTTTGGCTGGGCATCGGCACGGGCCTACTCGTTCTCTCAACCGCGGGCTTGTACTTCGTCGAAGCCGCCCCGGCATGGTTCTGGCTAGGAGCCTCACTGATCGCAGCGGGCTCCGTCTTCAGCGAAATCGCGGGGGTCAATTACAACGCGATGCTGAACCAGGTCTCGACACCGAAGACGGTTGGGCGAGTCAGTGGCCTCGGTTGGGGCTTCGGGTACCTCGGCGGCATTATCGCGATGGTTCTCGTCGTGATTGCGGACACCTTCGACTTCTTTGGGCTCCCCACCGACAACGGGCTGCCCTTCCGGATCATCGCCCTCGGGTGCGCAATCTGGATCGTCCTGTTTTCGATTCCGATCTTCTTGAACGTTCCTGAAGCACCTCCCGCACCGGGAAGAGAGCGAGTCAGCTTCTTCCGGTCTTATGTGGTCCTGGTGAAAGACATCGGCCGTCTGTACCGCGAAAGCCGCCAGACGTTTTGGTTCTTGCTCGCAGCCGCGGTCTATCGCGATGGCTTAGCCGGGGTGTTTGCATTCGGTGCGATTCTCGCCGCCGTCGCTTTCGGCTTCTCCAACCAAGAGGTCATCATCTTCGGCATTGCCGCGAACCTCGTGGCGGGCGTTTCGACGATTGCTGCCGGTCGCCTCGATGACCGTTTCGGCGCTCGGACCGTCATCCTTGCCGCCCTCGGAGGTCTCGTCGTTGCAGGGCTTTTGGTGTTCTTCTTGGCCCCACTGGGCACCATTGTGTTTTGGATCTTCGGCCTCGCCCTGACAATCTTCGTTGGCCCGGTTCAAGCGGCGAGTCGTTCACTGCTGGCTCGAGTGACTCCCCCTGGCAGGGAAGGTGAGATCTTTGGCCTGTACGCGACGACTGGTCGTGCGGCAAGCTTCCTTTCTCCAGCACTCTGGGCACTTTTCATTACCGTCTTCGGCGCAACGATCTTCGGAGTCTTGGGAATCGTGGTCATCATCGCGATCGGATTCGTGCTCATGCTGTTCGTCAAGCCGGGAGAACACGCTCAGATCGGTGACCGTAGCTAGATGACGGCAGAGCCCTTGGTTGGGGAAGGGGCGCGAGAACCTCAGCTCACCTACGAGCGCGGCTGCCACCCCGACCCGGCTGATCCGAAACGCGAGCGGTGGCACGACGGCCGGGCGTTCACCCAGCACACGCACCGGGCACTGCGTCGCGCCAGCTACTTGGGCGCAGAGCGTGAGTTACGCCTCGTCACTTGCCTTTCTGCTGGTGATCGCTTGTCTTTTGGCTTTCGCTTTCGCGTTGGTGACGTGGGCCTCGACCGCGCTCGGCATTGCCATGTTTCTGTTCGCCGTGTTCTCAAGTGCGCAGGTCTACTTCGGAATCCGAGGGATCAAGAGGGCTTCACGCGACGGCGGAATGGGAATCGCGATCTCAGTGGTACTTCAAGGCTCGATCGTTTTCGTGATGAGCGTCGGCTATCTCACCGCTCGGGTGGTGCTCTCGGCCGTCAGCTGAGCACAAAGTGGCCGCTAGCTTGAGCGGCCACCCGCCACAAAGCGAGCAAGCAATGCGGCGAGCTGCACGCGGTCGGCCGGCGTAAACCCGTGGAGCGCCCGCTCGTCGGCGACGCGCCGTTCGACCGTCGCGGCCTAGCAGCCAACTAGGTGCGAGCGAGGGCCGCGATGTCGTCGCGGAACTCGCTCGCCACCTCGGCCGACACCGTGGCGCGCGTTCGCGCGATCGCCGTCACGTAGTCCGACGTCGACGGGCCCCGGATGCCCGCTCCGCGTGCCCCGAACACTGATTGCTCGAGTGCCGATTGTGACGCCGAACGCGCGGCAAACTCAATGTCGGCTGGCGAGTACCCGTCGCTGCTGGTGACGAGTTGCGCAAGGTCAACGTCACCCTCAACCGAGTCGGGAATGTACCGCGACCAGATCGCTTCACGGGCCGCAGCATCCGGCAACCCGATCGGGATGACGTAGTCGAAGCGACCGTGCCGCAAGAAGGCGTCATCGAGCGCGCGAATGAAGTTGGTGGCGCAGATCAGCAGTCGACCCGGAGAGTCGCGGAAGGCCGGGATGATCTTGAGCAACTCGTTCGTGACGCCCTGCATGGCCGAGGGCGGCTCGCCACCACGCTGGGCCGCGATCTCTTCGACCTCGTCGATGAAGACGATGACGTGATCAAGCTCCGCGATCGTCGCGAAAGTCTCGCGCAGACCGCCCGCGAGACCCTGCGGGCCGTGGGCGAGCCGCGACGGGAAGACCTCGACGAACGGCCACTGCAGCCGCGAGGCGACGGCCTTGGCGAACGTGGTCTTGCCCGTGCCGGGCGGGCCGAAGAGCACGATCGAGCGCGGGGGCTCAACCCCGAACTGCTCGGCAAGTGCTGGGTCGGCCAACGGCAGCACGAGACGCCGCTCCAGCAACTCTTTCTCGGCCTGCATGCCCGCGATCGAGCCCCACAGGTCGCGCGCCAGAATGCGTCCGCCGAGCTCGCGAAGCGCCGTCAGCTCGCGTTGCTTCACCGGAATCTCGCGTTCGAAATAGCTCAGGTGTGCGCGGTCGTGAAACCCCGCCTTGGTGAGCGCACCGTGTTGGTGCTGCTGATCGGGCACCAGAATCGATAGCCGGGTGAGGCCTTGCGGGGCCATGCGCTGCTCGAGCGCGGCCAAAAGCGAACCCGCGATGCCTGCGCCGCGCGCGGGGGCCGTCACGGCGAGAAAGACGATCCACCCTTGGTCGTGCGCCGCCCGCGCCACGGCCACGCCGAGCACCGTCTCGCCGTTCACAGCCACAACTGCGTGGTCTTTCTCGCACGACGCCAAAACCTCGGCGAGCGCATAGACCGGCTCAACGCCGTCAGCGCGCACCTCGTCCCACAGGCTCAAGATGGCGTCCATGTCAGAGGGCTGATAGTCGCGCAGGCGCAGAGAACTCATTCCTCATACTTGCAACAATCGCCGTGAATTACCCGCGTGACGGCCGGGATACCGGCGCACAGAATCCTCGGCTCGCGCTCAGTCCGAGCGGCCCCCGGCAACGAAGCGGGCGAGCAACTCGGCGAGCTGAGCGCGCTCGGCGGGCGTGAACCCGTCGAGGGCCTGCTCGACCGCCGCGCGGCGTTCGCGGCGACGTTCGTCGATCACCGCGCGGCCATCGTCGGTGAGAGCGATGACACTGCGGCGGGCATCCGTCGGGTCAGTCGATCGCGTGACCAGACCCCGGTCAACGCAGTCAGCGACGACGCGACTCGCGCGCGGCTGGTCGACGCCGATCGCGGCGGCGAGCTCGCTCACACTCGCGCCATCGCCGAGACGGTCGAGGGTCGAGAGCAAGCGGTAGCGCGCCATATTGGCGAACGGATGCTCGTGCCGATCGCCCTTCCACCCGAACGGGCCGCGAGGCCCGGCGCTCGAGCCCTCGGCTCCTGAGGTTTGCGGCGGCGTCCACATCGAACCACCCGGGCCGCCGGGGCGCCAGCGGTTGCCCGTGCGCCGCAGCTCGCTGATCGCGCGCTCGATCGCGACGATCGGGTCGGTGACGATTGGGTCGGTGCCGATCGGATCGGTGCCGATTGGTTGGCCGTCGTTCGGCTGCACATCCATAGATGTCACGGTACATCCATCGTGCTCGCCGAGGGCGAACACGAATGAGTTGACCTACTTCGGGAATATATGTAT
>JAYUKK010000186.1:0-3206 GCA_043764515.1 Microbacterium sp. | reverse complement strand
GCGCGGGGCGTCCACCGGACGCTCCGCCCCCAGGATTCGAACCTGGACCTAACAGCTCCAAAGGCTGTCGTGCTGCCGTTACACCAAGGCGGATCGCGCGAAAGGCGCCCGTCTAGTCTGCCAGAGCGCGAGCAGGCTTCTGTGACGGGTGGGCGCGGGATAATGAACAGATGACCGCCCGCGACGAAGTCGACCGCATCGTCGAGGCGTGGCGCCGTGAACGGCCCGAGCTCGATGTCGAGCCGCTGCAGGTGCTGTCGCGCGTGAGTCGGCTGGCCCGGCATCTTGACCTCGCGCGCAAGCAAGCGTTTGCGGCTTCCGACCTCGAGTCGTGGGAGTTCGACGTGCTCTCGGCGCTGCGTCGGGCCGGCAAGCCCTATGAGTTGAGCCCGAAGGCGTTGCTGCAGCAAACGCTCGTATCGAGCGGCACCATGACGAATCGCATCGACCGACTCACGACACGTGGGCTCGTGGAGCGGCGCACCGACCCGAACGATGGGCGCAGCATCCGCGCGCGCATGACCGACGAGGGCCGTGTGCGCGTCGACCGCGCGATGGATGCTCTGATGGTGAGCGAAGAGGCGCTGCTGCAGCGGTTGAGTCGCGCCGACCACGAGAAGCTCGCCGGACTGCTGCGCACCCTCAGCACCGACTTCGACGACGAGGCCGGCGAGCTGTAGCGGCGGCCGCGACGAGCCGGCTGCCCGCCCGCGATGCGGCCCGCTAGAAGAACGGCAGCAGGTTCGACACGATGATCGCGACGACGCCGACACCCGTGAGAATGCCGCCGAGCATGAGCAGCACGCGGCCGTCGTGTGCGGGGTCGTCGAGGCGCGGCGATTCCGGCCGAGACGGATGCACCCACACCGTGCGGGCGTCGCCGACCGCCGGAATCGGCCCGGTTAACGGCGAGACGCTCTCGTGCACTGCTCCCCCGTCGCCGAACCAGCGCAACTTGGCGTCACGATCTTTCACCGTGGTGATCACGGCTTTCGCGGGGCGGTACCGCCGTGCCCACGAACGACGCGCGAGCCCCGAGATGAGGAGCACGACACCGACGGGAAGAGTGAGCCACGCAAAAACCTCGGCCGCGATGGCGATGGCGTCGAGGGGCTCGGTCACCCTCTCATCGTAGAGGCCGTGCCGGCCGTGATGCCCACGGCTAGCATCAACGCATGGGGCTGTTCACGAAGTCACGCATCGGCGACGAGGGTTTGCCGAAAGACGACCGCGGGTCGGGGTCGTTCGACGACTACGTTGGCGTGCTCGTACCCAAGAACAAGAAGGTCACGATTCGGCTCGCGAACAGCGACCCGCATCAGGCCGAGCTGGCCGAGCTCGCCACCGAAGTGCCCGAGACGCTCTTCACGGCAACCCCCGCGCGAGGAATCGACGACGAGCGCGTCGACGGCCCCATCGAGGTTCGCATTTTCTCGGGCCGCCGCGTGAGCGGGGTCGTCGGTGTGATTCCGCGCGGGCTCGAGAGCATCTACGACGAAGCTGTGCGACGGCTCGATGGTCGGGGTCAACAACCGCGCATTCCCGTCGCCGTCGTGTCGACCAAACGGCATGGCTACCGGCTCGACCTGCTGATCGGGCAGACGAAGTAACGCAGCTCAGCCGAGCGCGGCCGCGGTGAGCGGCCGCGACAGACAGCAACCGGTGCGTCAGCCCAACAAGTCGCCCAGCTCGAGCCAGCGCTCCTCCGCGCTCTCGAGTTCGGCCTCGAAACCGCGCACCTGCTCGTGCAGGGCGGCGATGCCGCCGTAGTCGGCAACGTCGTGCTCGGCGAGAGAGACGTGCAGAGCGTCCACCTGCCCCTGCACCTTGGCGATGCGACGCTCAAGCGCCGAGAGCTCTTTCTCGAACGTGCGGCGCTCGGCCCCGGAGAGGGTGGGCGCGGCGGCAACGGATGCGGGGGCCACCGCCGTGACGGATGCGACCGTCGCGCGCCCCGCATCCTGCGAGCCCGTCGGCGCCGCGGCGTGCGCGGCAATGCGCAGGTACTCGTCGACGCCGCCCGGCAGATGCCGGAGCCTTCCGCCAAGCACCGCGTACTGTTGGTCGGTGACCCGCTCGAGCAAGTATCGGTCGTGCGACACGACGACGAGCGTGCCCGGCCACGAGTCGAGCAGGTCTTCGATGGCCGCGAGCATGTCGGTATCCATGTCGTTGGTCGGCTCGTCCATGATGAGCACGTTCGGCTCGTCGAGCAGAATCAACAGCAATTGCAGCCGGCGCTTCTGGCCACCCGAGAGATCTTTGATCGGGGTCGACAGCTGCGCCGAGGTGAAGCCCAAGCGCTCGAGCAGTTGGCCGGGCGTGAGTTCTTTGTCACCCGCGGTGTAACTCGTGCGCTTTGTGGCGATGACCGCTGAGACGCGCTCGTGCTGCACAGCGCTGAGGTCGCCCAGCTGCTGGTCAAGCGTCGCGACAACGACGGTCTTGCCGCGCTTGACCCGGCCGGTCGTCGGCGCGAGCGTGCCGTCGATGAGCTTGAGCAGGGTCGACTTGCCGGCGCCGTTGATACCAAGAATTCCCGTGCGTTCGCCCGGCGCGATGCGCCACTCGACCTCGTGCAGAATTTCACGATCGCCATACGACACCGAGACGTCGAGCAGGTCGATGACGTCTTTACCCAGGCGGGCCGTCGCCATCTGCGAGAGCTCAACGCTGTTGCGCAGCGGCGGTACGTCGTCGATGAGCGCGTTGGCCGCGTCGATGCGAAACTTCGGCTTCGCCGTGCGCGCGGGCGCCCCGCGCCGCAGCCACGCGAGCTCTTTCTTCATGAGGTTCTGCCGCTTGGCCTCCATCGTCGAAGCCTGGCGGTCGCGCTCGATGCGCTGCAGCACGTAGGCCGCATAGCCGCCCTCGAAGGGCTCGACGACGCGGTCGTGCACCTCCCAGGTGTCTTGGCTGACCTCGTCGAGAAACCACCGGTCGTGCGTCACGACGAGCAGGGCGCCCGCGCCCGGCGACCAGCGCCGCTTGAGGTGGCCGGCGAGCCAGTGCACGCCTCCGATGTCGAGGTGGTTGGTGGGCTCGTCGAGCACCACGATGTCCCACTCCCGGCTCAGCAGTGCGGCGAGGGCCACCCGTCGGCGTTGGCCACCGCTCAAGTCATCGACAAGAGTGTGGCCCGGGATATCGAAGATCAGGCCGGCGAGTACATCCCGAACGTTGCGATCGCCCGCCCACTCGTACTC
>JAYUKK010000185.1:0-11138 GCA_043764515.1 Microbacterium sp. | reverse complement strand
CGAACCAGAGGCTGTAGCGGCCCGCCACGATCGTGTCGGGCGTTCTGCTCAGGAGTAGGGTTCCCGCGTCGAGGTTCACCTCGACGATCGCGACGTCGTTTTTCCGGCGCCGGGGCGGAGTAACGACATTCCGCGCGACTCGCATCGCCACGAGCGCGCCGCCGATGGCCGCTGCAGCAACGGCAATAGCGATGATCTCTCCCGCGCGCAGAACCCAGCGGTTCCTGCCCATCACGAAAGGGCCGAATCGTACGGCGGCGGCAGAACGGCGAGTCTCACGCACCGAACCTAGCAACAGCGCCTAGTCTGCACACGTGTCTCACGCCACGGCCGAGGAGCCGACGCCGCAAGCCGTCTTCGACGCCATTGTGGCTTCCGTCGAGCGGGCGGCACTGCGCGACGAATTGCAGGTGTCGACAATTCCTGCTCCTGGGGGCATCGCCCCATTCTCGTTCGCGCTGGCCGCAGACGTGAACCCGGCGCGGCATGCCGACGACTCTGACTTGGGCACTGGGCGCCTGATCATCTTGTTCGACCCCGTAGCGCCCGAGGGCTGGGGCGGCACCTTGCGGGTGATCTGCTTTGCGCAGGCTCCGCTCGAGACCGAGATCGGCCTCGATCCGTTCGTTGCTGACGTTGCGTGGTCATGGCTCGTGGATGCTCTCGCCACTCGGGGGGCGCGCTACACCGCGGCGAGCGGCACCGCCACGAAGGTGCTCTCAACCGGGTATGGCGAACTGGCCAGCCAGGGCAGCGGTGCGCAGATCGAATTGCGCGCATCGTGGACCCCGCTTGACAGTGACCTCACGGCGCACGTCGAGGGCTGGGGCGAGTTGCTCTGCATGGTGGCGGGTTACCCGCCTGCCCACGACGGCGTGGCGGTGCTGCACCCTCGACGGGAGCCCCGTGGCTAATCGCCCTCCCATCACTGACCCTTTCGCCGTGCCGCCGATGCCCGAAACGGCCAGACCCACAACGGCCGGACCCACAACGGCAGTCGAGCAAGTGCCGCCGCAACCGAGCCTCCCGACGGCGCACCTTGCCCGCACGCCTGTCGTCATCGATACCCGTGAGGCCTACCTCGCCGCCGTGGACGAGTTGTCCCACGCCGACGGACCCGTTGCGGTGGATGCCGAACGCGCGAGCGGGTTCCGCTATTCGCAGCGGGCCTACCTGATTCAGGTCTTCCGGCGCGGCGCCGGAACCTTTCTCTTCGACCCACCGGCGATCGGTTCCTTTGCGGAGTTGCAAGCAGCGATCGGCAACGTCGAGTGGGTCCTGCATGCCGCCAGCCAAGACCTTGCGTGTTTGCGCGAACTCGGCCTCGAGCCACCGTCAATCTTCGACACGGAACTCGGTGCTCGACTCGCCAGCCTGCCGCGCGTGGGCCTCGGCGCCGTCGTCGAAGAAACTCTCGGGCTCCATCTTGCGAAAGAGCACTCGGCGGCCGACTGGTCCACACGACCGCTCCCCGCCTCGTGGCTCACCTATGCCGCGCTGGACGTCGAACTACTGCTCGACGTGCGTGATCGCATCGCTGACCTGCTCGATTCGCACGGGAAGTCAGAGCTCGCCGCGCAAGAGTTTGCGGGCGTGTTGGCCAAGCCTGTCGCCGAGCCCAAGTCGGAGCCGTGGCGACGACTCTCGGGCATCTCCACTGTTCGAGGCCAGCGCGCGCTCGCCGTCGCTCGCGAGTTGTGGATCGCGCGCGACGACTACGCCGTCGAGGTCGATACCTCCCCCGGTCGGCTCCTCCCCGATGCATCGATTGTGGCCGCGGCCCGCGCTCCCCTGGCCTCGAAGCGCGAGCTCGCGGCGCTGAAGGCATTTATGGGCCGCGCGAGTCGCACGCAGATCGATCGATGGTGGTCGGCAATCGAAGCCGGCATGGCGACGGATGATCTGCCACCGAATCGCGGCTCTGACGAGAGCATCCCCCCGCCACGCTCATGGGGCGATCGCAGCCCCGAGGCAGACCGCCGATACCGCGGAGTTCGACCCCGACTGCAGACGATTGCCGACACGCTCGACGTGCCCGTTGAGAACCTCTTGACGCCGGAGCACGTTCGACGGATCGCCTGGCAGCCACCCACTGATTTCTCGGTCGCCGCAATTGCTGAGGCCTTGGCGGCCATCGGGGCTCGCGCCTGGCAGATTGACGCAACCGCACAGACGATCAGCGAAGCCTTTGTCGAGGCGCTCCAAGAGCCGGTCGGGGCACCCGAGCCTCCTTCGTAGGAACACGCAGGGGTTCGCGCCCCTTCGAAGCCTCCTCCCTAGGCTGAACGACAGACCATCAACCCCTGGGAGGCACCACCGTGGCTGAACGAGCCGACGTCGTATTTGTTGACGGAGTTCGAACTCCATTCGGTCGCGCGGGCGAGAAGGGCATGTACTGGAACACCCGCGCCGATGACTTGATCGTCAAGGCCATGATTAGGCTGCTCGAGCGGAACCCTTCGTTGCCGAAAGATCGCGTCGACGACGTCGCGATCGCTGCGACGACGCAGCACGGAGACCAGGGGCTTACCCTCGGGCGCACCGCTGCCATCCTCGCCGGACTGCCGTTGAGCGTTCCCGGCTACGCGGTTGAACGCATGTGCGCCGGCGCCATGACCTCGGTGACGACGACGGCCGGCGGCATCGCGTTCGGTGCTTACGACGTCGCGATCGCGGGCGGCGTCGAGCACATGGGGCGCCACCCGATGGGTTTTGGCGCTGACCCGAACCCGCGATTTCTCGCGGAGAAGCTCGTGAGCGGCGACGCCCTCAACATGGGACTCACGGCAGAGCGCTTGCACGACCGGTTCCCCGCCCTCACGAAAGAGCGTGCCGACCGCTTCGGCATGCGCAGCCAGCAAAAAGTCGCCGCTGCTTACGCTGCTGGAAAAATTCAGCCCGACCTCGTACCCGTCGCGCTGCGAAGCGAGGCTGGCTTTGGCCTCGCGACGACGGACGAGGGTCTGCGCCCCGAGACCACCATGGAAGGTCTCGCGGGCCTCAAGACCCCGTTCCGCCCACACGGTCGCGTCACGGCTGGCAACGCCTCACCACTGACCGACGGAGCCACGGTGAGCCTGCTCGCCAGTGCCGACGCGGCGAAAGAGCTGGGGCTCACGACCAAGATGCGCCTGGTGAGCTTCGCGTACGCGGGCGTCGCACCCGAAGTGATGGGCATCGGGCCGATCCCCTCAACCGAGAAGGCTCTCACGAAGGCCGGGCTGACGATCGACGACATTGGCGCGTTCGAGCTGAACGAGGCCTTTGCCGTGCAGGTACTGAGCCTGCTCGACCACTTCGGTATCGACGACGACGACCCGCGCGTCAACCCGTGGGGCGGCGCGATCGCGCTGGGCCATCCCCTCGCCAGCTCGGGCGTTCGCCTGATGATCCAGCTCGCCCGACAGTTCGAAGAGCAACCCGACGTGCGCTACGGCCTCACGGCGATGTGTGTCGGTCTCGGACAGGGCGGCAGCGTTATCTGGGAAAACCCGCACTACACCGGAAAGAAGGCGTAACCGTGGCGACCACGAGCGCAACCGCGCAGTACTCCCCCGACCAGTTCGCCGCGCTCCGCGCACTCAGCGACGACGAGGTCGTCACGCACAGCTATGTGCGTGACGTGCCCCTGCCGAGCGGCGGGATGCTCGCTCTCGTCACCCTCGACAACGGCCGCGACCACACGAGGCCGAGCACTCTTGGCCCCGAGGGTCTCATGCAACTTGCGGGTGTCCTCGACGCCCAGAAGGCACGCGCTGCCGCGGGCGAGATCCGCGCACTCGCGATCACGGGAAAGCCGTTTATTCTCGCGGCCGGCGCCGACCTGTCGAAGGTCGGCGACATCCCCAGCTACGAGGCGGGTCTGCAGATGGCCCAACTCGGCCACTACGCGCTCGGAAAACTTGGCGAGCTGGGTGTGCCCTCGTTCTGCTTCATCAACGGGCTCGCGCTCGGTGGCGGCGTCGAGGTCGCGCTCAATTGCGACTACCGCACGCTCGACTCGAGTACCGCGGCGCTGGCATTACCCGAGGTGTTCATCGGCATCATCCCCGGATGGGGTGGCGCATGGCTACTGCCCAACCTCATTGGCATCGAGAACGCCCTCAAGGTCGTCATCGAGAACCCGCTGAAGAACAACCGCATGCTCAAGCCAGCCGAAGCCTTCGAACTCGGCATGGCCGACGTGATGCTCGCGCCAGCGAACTTCCTCGAAGACTCCATTCGGTGGGCCGATGGCGTGCTCGAGGGCTCGGTCAAGGTCAAGCGCCCGCATGCGCCCGGCAAGATCGAGCGCGCGGTCAAGTGGGATATCGCGATCGGTATTGCTCGCAAGTCGCTCGAGAAGCGCCTCGGAAAAGTGGCGAAGTCGCCCTACTCTGCCCTTGACCTGCTCGCGGCCGCCAAGAACTCGACGAAGGCCGAGGGCTTTGCGGCCGAAGACAAGGCCCTGGCCGATCTCGTCGCGGGCGACCAGTTCCGAGCATCCATGTACGCCTTCAACCTGGTGCAGAAGCGGGCCAAACGACCCGCTGGCGCCCCGGACAAGGCGCTCGCGAAGAAGGTCACGAAGGTCGGAGTGCTTGGCGCCGGTCTGATGGCGAGCCAGTTTGCTCTTCTTTTCTTGCGCCGCCTGCAGGTTCCTGTGGTCATCACCGACCTCGACCAGGCTCGCGTCGATAAGGGGCTTGAGTACATTCGCGGCGAGATTGCCGAACTTGAACACAAGGGCCGCATTGACGGCGACGAGGGAAACCGCCTGCGTGCGTTGCTCAGCGGAACGGTCGACAAGGCCGACTTCGCGGACTGCGATTGGGTGATCGAGGCGGTGTTCGAAGAGCTTTCGATCAAGCAGGAGGTCTTCGCCGAGGTCGAGAAATACATCTCGCCCGAAGCAGTGCTCGCGACCAACACCTCGTCGCTCTCGGTCGAGAAGATCGGCGCGAAGCTCAAGAACCCCGAGCGCGTTGTGGGCTTCCACTTCTTCAACCCTGTTGCCGTCATGCCGCTCATCGAGGTCGTGAAGACGCCCGCCACCGACGAGGCCACGCTGGCAACGGCAATGGCGACGGCAGCATTGCTGCGCAAGAACGCCGTCATCACGGCCGACACCCCTGGCTTCGTGGTGAACCGAATTCTCGCCAAGGTGTTGGGTGAGGCGATGCACGCCGTCGAGCTCGGCACACCGTTCGAAACCGTCGTCGAGGCGCAGCGCCACTTCGGCTTGCCGATGGACCCGTTCGTCTTGCTCGACCTCGTCGGCCTCAGGGTGGGAGCACACGTGCTCGACACCCACCACACCGCGTTCCCTGACCGCTTCTTTGAGTCGCCCGCGCTGCACGAACTCGCCGAGGCGGGTGTGCTGCTCGAGAAAGATGCGAAGGGGCAGTCGAAGGGAATCGACAAAAAGGCCATCGAGATCGTCGCGAAGCACCGCCCCGCCGACGCCCGCCCGTGGACCGTCGACGAACTCACCGCGCGCCTCGAAGACGGTCTCGCTGATGAGATTCACCGGATGCTCGACGACAATGTCGTCGACGCCGCCGACGACATCGACCTGTGCATGATCCTCGGGGCCGGCTGGCCCTTCCAGATGGGCGGGGTCACGCCCTTCCTCGACCGCATCGGAGCCTCTGAGCGCGTCTTTGGCGGCACGTTCCACGACCCGCGCATCCGGGGAATTTACTAGCCGCGAGAGCGCAGCGACAGCCCCGACACAATGATGCCCCCGACCTGATCAGGTCGGGGGCATCAATTTCTACGCTCTAGTGCGCACGCTCGTCGTGATCGACTGTGGCGCCCTGCTCGTCGGGCAATGGCCGCGCGACGGGGATGCGGGTACCGAGCACTTGCGCCACCAGATCGCGAGCAATGGCTTGCGAGGTCAAACCGACCCGCTCCATGATCTCGTCGCGCGTGGCGTGCTCCAAAAACTCGTCGGGCAGCCCGAGCTCGTCAACGGCCGTGTCGACTCCTGCCGCACGCAGATCTTGACGGATGCGCGTGCCGATGCCGCCCACACGCACGCCGTCTTCGATGCTCACGAGAATGCGGTGATCGCGGGCGAGATCAATCACGCTCTGGGGAACCGGAACAACCCAGCGCGGGTCGATCACCGTCGCACCGATGCCCTGATCAGCGAGCCGCTCTGCCACCTCGAGGCCGATCTTCGCCATCGGCCCGACGGTTACGATGAGCACGTCTTTGTGCGGCGCCTCGCGCAGCACATCAACGCCATCCGCGGTGCGACGCACGGCGTCAAACTCGGTGCCGACCGATCCCTTGGAGAACCGCACAACCGTCGGTGCGTCATCCACCGCGACGGCCTCGCCGAGCTCTTCCCGAAGCCGGGTCGCGTCACGGGGCGCGGCGAGACGGATGTTCGGGACAACCTGCAAGATCGAGAGGTCCCACATGCCGTGGTGACTAGCGCCGTCAGGGCCGGTGACACCAGCGCGGTCAAGCACGAAGGTGACGCCCGCCTTGTGGAGCGCGACATCCATCAGCACCTGGTCGAAGGCCCGGTTGATGAAGGTGGCGTATACGGCAACAACAGGGTGCATGCCGCCAAAGGCGAGGCCGGCCGCCGAGGTCACGGCATGCTGCTCAGCGATACCCACATCGATGATGCGGTCGGGGTGCTTCTCAGCGAGCTTGTGGAGGCCGGTCGGGCGCAGCATGGCCGCCGTGATGCCCACAATGCGGCGGTCTTTATCGGCCAGTGCCACGATTTCATCGGCGAAGACCGACGTCCACGAGGGTCGACTGGCTGCCTCGATCGATTCGCCCGTCTCCGGGTCGATCTGACCGACGGCGTGGAACTGGTCGGCGACATCGGCCAGCGCGGGCTCGTAGCCTTTGCCCTTTTGCGTGATCGCGTGCACGATGACGGGCGCGCTGTATTCCTTCGCCTGGCGCAACGCCCGCTCAACATCTTTCAGGTCGTGTCCATCGATCGGGCCGATGTACTTAATGTCGAGGTTTGAGTAGAGCGCCTCGTTGTTCGTGAACCGCGAGAGGAACCCGTGCAAACCGCCCCGCACACCGCGGTACACCGCCCTACCCGGGGCCCCAAAGACCCCAAAAGCTCGCTCAGTGCCGCGACGGAACTGGTAGTACGAGCGCCGTGTTCGCACTGTCGACAAAAAGCGCGCCATGCCGCCGATGGTGGGTGCATACGACCGACCATTGTCGTTGACGACAATCACGAGATTGCGACTGTTGTCGTCGCTGATGTTGTTGAGGGCTTCCCAGGTCATGCCACCCGTGAGTGCGCCATCCCCCACCACTGCGATGACATGCCGGTCGTCTTGACCGGTCATCTCAAAGGCGCGAGAAATGCCGTCAGCCCAGCTGAGCGAGCTGGACGCGTGGGAACTCTCGACAATGTCATGCTCGCTCTCGGAGCGCTGCGGGTAACCTGCGAGGCCGCCCTTCTGCCGCAACATCGAAAAGTCTTGCCGACCCGTGAGCAACTTGTGCACGTACGACTGGTGCCCGGTGTCCCACACGATGGCATCGCGCGGAGAGTCGAAAACGCGGTGGATGCCCAGCGTGAGCTCGACGACGCCCAGATTCGGCCCGAGGTGGCCGCCCGTCTTCGATACCTCGGTGACGAGAAAACGACGGATCTCTTCGGCCAGTTCCACGAGCTGCGCCTCACTGAGGCGGTCGAGATCGCGGGGGTTTCGGATGGAGTCGAGCAGTGCCATTTACCGAGTCTATGCGAACGTCCCCGAGAGCCAACCCGTCGACGAATACCTCTTGCTGGGCGTTCGCCGACGGTTCGCTGAGACCCTAAACCAGGCTGCGCAGCACGTATTGCAGAATGCCACCGTTGCGGTAGTAGTCCGCTTCGCCGGGGGTGTCGATGCGCACGACAGCATCGAACTCGATGGCCGCTTTGCCCGCGGGCGAGTGTGTACTCGGCGTGGCAGTGACACGCACGGTGCGCGGCGTCGACCCCTCATTGAGCTCAGTGATCCCCGAGATTGACACCACCTCGGTGCCATCGAGACCGAGGCTGTCGGCCGACTCACCAGCCGGGAACTGCAGCGGAATGACACCCATGCCGATGAGGTTCGAGCGGTGAATACGCTCGAAGCTCTCGGCGATCACCGCAGAGACACCCAGCAAATTCGTGCCCTTCGCGGCCCAGTCGCGGCTGGAGCCCGAACCGTACTCTTTGCCGGCGAAGATCACCAGAGGAACCCCGGCGGCCTGGTAGCGCTCGCTCGCGTCGTAAATGAAGGCCTGCGGAGCATCCGGCTGTGTGAAGTCACGGGTGAAGCCACCCTCGACGCCCGCACCGTCATGGGCATCGGCCAGCAGCTGATTGCGCAGACGGATGTTCGCGAAGGTTCCCCGAATCATCACCTCGTGGTTGCCGCGGCGCGACCCGTACGAGTTGAAGTCTTTGCGGTCAACCCCGTGGTCAGTCAAGTACTGCCCTGCGGGCGAGTCTGCCTTGATTGAACCGGCGGGACTGATGTGGTCGGTCGTGACCGAGTCACCCAGCTTGGCCAGCACGCGCGCGTCGACGATGTCGCTCACCGGCGTGGTCTCGATCGTCATGCCGTCGAAGTACGGGGGCTTGCGCACGTAGGTCGACGTGGCGTCCCACTCGAACGTCGCTCCGTCGGGCGTCGGAAGTGAGCGCCAGCGCTCGTCACCTTCGAACACCGAGGCGTACTGGTGGTCGAACATGCCCGTGTTAATCGACGAATCGATCGTGGCCTGCACCTCGGCCGCGTCGGGCCAGATGTCGCGCAGGTAGACGTCGTTGCCGTCGCGGTCGGCACCGAGGGCATCCGTCTCGAAGTCAAAGTTCATCGAGCCGGCGAGAGCGTACGCGATGACGAGTGGGGGGCTGGCGAGATAGTTCATCTTCACGTCGGGGTTGATGCGCCCCTCGAAGTTGCGGTTGCCCGAGAGTACGGCCGTCACAGCAAGGTCGTGGTCGTTGATCGCGGCCGAAATCTCGTCGGCGAGCGGGCCCGAGTTGCCGATGCAGGTGGTGCACCCGTAACCGACCGTATAGAAGCCGAGGGCCTCGAGGTCGTCGGTGAGACCGGCCTTGTCGTAGTAGTCGGTGACCACCTTCGAGCCCGGCGCGAGAGTGGTCTTGACCCACGGCTTGGCCTTCAGGCCCTTCTTCGCGGCGTTGCGCGCGAGAAGCCCGGCCGCGAGCATGACCGAGGGGTTCGACGTATTGGTGCACGACGTAATGGCGGCGATCGTCACGGCACCATTGTCGAGAACGAACTGCTCCCCCCCGACAGTGACGTCGACGGGCGTGGATGCCGTGCTGGCGTAGGCCGGGAGCGCAGCCTCGAACGCCGACTTCGCGACAGAGAGCTCAATGCGGTCTTGAGGGCGCTTGGGGCCGGCAATCGAGGGAACGACCGTCGAGAGGTCAAGCTCGAGGTACTCGCTGAAGCGAGGCTCGATCGAGGGGTCGTGCCAGAGCGACTGCAGTTTGCTATAGGCCTCGACGAGGGCGACCTGAGCCTCACTGCGGCCCGTGAGGCGCAAGTAGTCGAGCGTGACGTCATCGATCGGGAACATGGCCGCGGTCGATCCGAACTCCGGGCTCATGTTGCCAATGGTTGCTCGGTTGGCCAACGGAACGGCCGCAACGCCTGCGCCGTAGAACTCGACGAACTTGCCGACGACGCCGTGCTTGCGCAAGATCTCGGTGATCGTGAGCACGACGTCGGTCGCCGTCACTCCCGTCGGAATGGCGCCGGTGAGCTTGAAGCCGACGACCTTGGGGATGAGCATCGAGACGGGCTGGCCGAGCATGGCCGCTTCGGCTTCAATGCCGCCAACGCCCCAGCCGAGAACACCCAGACCATTGACCATCGTCGTGTGCGAGTCGGTGCCGACGCAGGTGTCGGGGTAGGCGCGAAGAACTCCGCCGACCTCACGCGTGTACGTGACCTTCGCGAGGTGCTCGATGTTGACCTGGTGCACGATGCCCGTTCCGGGGGGAACAACCTTGAAGTCATCGAAGGCCGTCTGGCCCCAGCGCAGGAACTGGTAGCGCTCACCATTGCGCTCGTACTCGATCTCGACGTTGCGCTCGAGCGCGTCGGCCGTTCCGAAGAGATCGGCGATGACCGAGTGGTCGATCACGAGTTCTGCCGGGGCGAGCGGGTTGATCTTGTTGGGGTCGCCGCCGAGGGCCGCGACGGCCTCGCGCATCGTCGCGAGGTCAACGATGCAGGGCACGCCAGTGAAGTCCTGCATGACGACGCGCGCCGGGCTGAACTGGATCTCCGTGTCGGGCTCGGCGGCCGGATTCCAGGCGCCGAGGGCGCGAATCTGGTCGGCCGTCACGTTCGCGCCGTCTTCGGTGCGCAGCAGGTTTTCGAGCAGAACCTTAAGACTGAATGGCAGGGTCTCAAAGCCCGGCACCGTGTCGATGCGGAAGACCTGATACTCGGTTCCGGAGACCGACAGGGTGTCGATGGAATCGAAACTATTGACTGCGGACACGGTGACTCCTCTTGTGCGACGGGCCTGGCGCATCCGTCGTCCAGCGCCGGACTCGACCAGCCTACCGGCCGGAAACTATCTTGATGTCGAGATAAATAAGCGTATCACTCAGGCTGCGCGACGCGCGTACACCGCCCGGACCATAAGCCACGTCACCCAGAGCACGGCCGCGTAGAGAGGCAGGCCCATGAGCAGCTTCGTCGCCGCGAGCGCAGCTGTTTGCTCGGCGAGATACAGCGGCACCTGAACCCCGAGTCGGAGGGCGAAGAGACCAACCCACATCCAGGTCGTGATCGTGAGCACCGTGCGCTTCGCGGCGTCGCTCCGCCATTCTCCGTCGCCCGTGAGCAGGGCGGTGATGACGCCAATGAGGGGGCGACGCACCACGAGGCTCACGAGCAGGGCCACGAGCCACACCCCGTTAATGACAAAGCCGAGCAAGAAGTTCTCTTCAGCTCGCCCCGACCACAGCGCGAGCCCTGCTGAGAGAGCGATGCCGACCAGACCAATGGCCGCCGGAATAATCGGCGACCGAGTCACGGCGCGGACAAGTACGAAGACCACAGCCACGCCCACGGGAACCAGTACCGATGGCACGACCTCGGCGGTGATCGTGAACACCACCAAGAACAAGAAGCCCG
>JAYUKK010000184.1:0-3217 GCA_043764515.1 Microbacterium sp. | reverse complement strand
CGACGGCCGCGCCCGCATGGTCGACGTGGGCGGTAAGCCCGTCACCGCTCGCCGCGCGGTCGCGCAGGGTCGCTACGTCACGCGCCCCGACGTCATCGCTCTGTTGCGCGACGACGCGCTGCCCAAGGCCGACGTGCTCACGACCGCTCGGCTGGCGGGCATCGGCGGGGCCAAGCGCACGAGCGAGCTCATTCCGCTGTGCCACCCCCTGCCGCTCGATGCCGTGACGATCGACCTCGAGCTCGACCAGTCGTCGGTGCTCATCACCGCCACCGCGTCGACGACGGGTCGCACGGGCGTCGAGATGGAGGCCCTCACGGCCGTCGCCGTCGCCGGACTCACCCTGCACGACATGGTCAAAGCCGTTGACCCCGCCGGGATGCTCACCGAGGTCGCCCTGGTCGAAAAGACGGGCGGCGTCCGCGGGCCGTGGACCCGCGGCGAAGCCGTGGCGACAGCCGCCTCCCCTGCGGCCGCCGCGACCGCGTCGAACGCGCCCGCCGTGCGCCCGCGCACCGCGATCGTGCTCGTCGTGTCGACCCGCGCTGCCGCCGGAACCCACGACGACACCACCGGTCCGCTCATCGCCGATTGGCTGGGCAAGCACGGCTTAACCGTCGACGCCATCACGGTGACGCCGGATGCAGAGGTCGCGTCGGCCGTGCGGGGGGCGCTCGCGGCATCCCCCGCCGTCATCATCACCACGGGCGGAACCGGAGTCAGCCCCAGCGATCGCACCCCCGAGGCGGTGACGGCAGTGCTCGACGCCGAGCTACCCGGCATCGCGGAGGCGATCCGCGCCCGCGGGCTTGCCGCGACACCGACCGCGGCCCTGAGCCGCGGGGTCGCCGGAGTCGCCCGCGGCACCGTCGTCGTGACCCTGCCCGGCTCGCCCGGCGGTGTGCGCGACGGCCTTGCCGTGCTCGACGGGCTGCTCGAGCACCTCGTTGATCAGCTCGCCGGCGGCGGGGCTCATGACTGAGGGCAGCGGGGTAGGGGCGCTCGCCATCATCAGCAGCGCGCCGCTCGACGCCGCAGCAATGGAGGCTGCAGTGCTGACGCCGGCCGATGGCGCCGTCGTGACCTTCCGCGGGGTCGTGCGGAATCACGATCACGACGCGGCCGTGCACGGCCTCGACTACCAGGCGCACCCCGACGCAGAACGCTTCTTGGCCGAGTCATGCGCGCGCATCACCGCCGAGACCGGGCTGCGCGTGGCCGCAGCGCACCGCGTTGGCTCGCTCGCCGTGGGTGACCTCGCCCTCGTCGCGGCCGTCGCCGCACCGCACCGAGCCGAAGCCTTCGCCGCCATCGAGCGCCTGGTCGATGACATCAAGCAGACCGTGCCGATCTGGAAACGCCAGCACCTCGCGAGCGGCACGACCGAGTGGGTCGGGCTCTAAGAACGACTAACCGCCCGCAAAGGGGGGCAGCACGTCGATGGTCGTTCCGACGGGCCGCGCATCGTCTCGACTCACGACGCCGTCGACCAAGAATGAGCCATTCGTGAGCACCCGCTGCATCGCCGCCCCATAGCGGTCGATCAAGAGTGCTCGCACCTCCCCCACGGTAGTAAGGCGAGCCGAGCTCTCGATGTCGATCGACTCTTGTTCCGTGCCCGCGGCCTCGGCCGCCGCCGCAAAGTAGCGCACGGTCACCTCAGCCACCGATCGCCCCCATCGTGCGCACCGGGCGCTGGAAGCCCTCGAGCGACATGCCGTGCCCCGCTTGCTTGCCCCACATGGCGGCACGCCAGCGGTCGGCGAGCTCGCGGTCTGAGGCACCCGAGCGCAGCATCCCGCGCAGATCGGTTTCGTCGTCGCCAAACAGGCATGAGCGCACGGTGCCCTCGGCCGTCAGTCGCGTGCGGTCGCACGCCTCGCAGAACGAGCGCGTCACCGACGCGATGATGCCGATCGAGGCGGGCCCCCCGTCGACGAGCCACGTCTCGGCGGGAGCGTGTGGGTCGTCGCGGTGCGGGTGGCTCAGCGTGAAGCGCGGCACCAGCGCGTCGACCAACTCGGCGGCCTCGACCATGTTGTCGCGCACCCAGGCCTCATCGGCGTCGAGCGGCATTTGCTCGATAAACCGCAACTCGACCCCGTGCTCGAGCGCCCAGGCGACAAGGTCGGCCGCGCCCTCGAGCGTGTCGCGCATGAGCACGGCGTTGATCTTCAGGGGCGAGATGCCTGCCCGTCGGGCGGCTTCGATGCCCCGCAAGACGGCGGGCAACCGGTCGCGCCGCGTGAGCCGAGCGAAGTGGTCGCGGTCAACCGTGTCGAGCGAGATGTTGAGGCGCGTGAGCCCCGCGGCGAGCAGCGGCTCGATGCGCTTCTCGAGCCCAATGCCGTTGGTCGTGAGAGCCAGGGATGCCCCTGCCGCCACCCGCGCGCTGCGCTCGACGATCTCCACGAGGTCGGGGCGCAGCAGCGGCTCACCACCCGTGAAGCGGATGTCGAGCACACCGAGGTCGCGCACGCCGATCTGCACGAGCCGCGCGATCTCCTCCGCGGTCAGCAGCTCACCGCGCGGTACGACGGGCAGTCCCTCGGCCGGCATGCAGTAGGTGCACCGCAGCGAGCACGCGCTCGTCAGCGAGATGCGCAGGTCGCGGGCGACGCGACCGAAACGGTCGATGAGCGCCGCGGTATCGGGACGACCGGTCGTGTCGGGGGCAGCGCGGCGCGCGCTGGGCATCCCGAGAGCGATCGAGGTCATGGGGGCCACCCTAGAGGTTGTGGCCCGCCGGATCCTGCATCGTCGCCCGTCACGCGGGCCGAGCTCAGACGCGCGGGAATGTGACGAACGGCCCGCGGGCCTCCGGTGCGAGGCCCTCGGGAGCGGCGAGGGCAAGGCCGGTCATCCGCAGCGTCTTCGCGTACTGCATCGTCACTGACACCGCGAACTCGTCGTCAGCCACGCCGTAGCGGCCCTCGGCGCCGAGGGCGACGATGTTCCACGGCCTGCTGTTGGTCGGTCGGCTTTCCACCCCGCTCTCAATCGCAAACTGTGGGTAGTCGTACGGGGCCGACACCGTGGCGTCGAGGCGCGGCGAATAGGTGTCGACCAGCAGCCGACTCGAGGCGAGATCCCACTGCAGCAAACGCAAGAAGCCCGTCGCGCGCTCGCCCGAGTCGGTGCGGAACTCTTGGTAGTCGGCCAGCAGTTCAACGACGTGGTGGCCGTCGATTCCGCCCGCGTTCGGCGTGACGATCGC
>JAYUKK010000183.1:0-11170 GCA_043764515.1 Microbacterium sp. | reverse complement strand
AGGGTCACGGTGTGGGTTCCCGTGCCGGTGCAGGTGGCGCTCTCGCCAACGGCGAGGTCGCTGGGCACGCAGGTGATGGTGCCGCCCTCGGGGTCGTTCACGGTGACGTCGGTGAGGGGCACGTTGCCGGTGTTGGCGACGACGTAGCTCCACGCGATGGTGTTGCCCACGGCAGCGGCCGCCTGGTTCTCGGCGGGGGTGACGGCACCCGAGGTGACGATCGACAATGCCGGAGCTGCAGACACCGTCGTGATGGTGGCGACAGATTCTGGAGAGCTAATGGGCGATGCACCGAAGGGCGGAGTCGCGCTGACGGTCGCACCGTTCGCGACGGATCCCACGCCGAGGTCAGCAAGCGTGACAGTGTGAATGCCGGTGCCGGTGCCGGTGCACGTCGTGGTGGCGCCGACGGCAAGCGCGGTCGCCAAGCAGGTGATCGTGCCGCCCTCGGGGTCGTTCACGGTGAGGTCGGTGAGGGGCACGTTGCCCGTGTTGGCGACGACATAGCTCCAGGCGATGGTGTTGCCGACGTTCGCGGCCGCCTGGTTCTCGACCGGGGTGACCGTGCCCGAGGTGACGATCGACACTGCTGGAGCATCCGGAGTAATCGAGGTCGTCGTCGTGTTCGAGGTCGACGTCTTTGTCTGACTAGAGAGCGAGTCGGTGAACGACACGGTTGCGGTGTTGGCGACCGACGGAAGAGCCGCGATCGAGTCGACGACGACGCTGAAGGCGACGGTGACGGATGCCCCTGCCGCCAGGGTGCCGCCCGCGGTGCTCGTTGCACCGGCCCCAACGCGGACGCTCACCGTGCGTGACCCGGCGGTGTACTCGCCCGTGTCGTCGCCGACAGCGTCGCTCACGCTCGTGGTGGTGGCGCCGCTCGTCACGCTAATCGACCCGGGTACAAGGGATACCCCGGCCGGAAGCACATCGACCACCGAGCTCAGCGTCGCGGCACTCGCGCCCTGGTTTCTGGCAACGATGGAGTACTGCAGGGTGTCGCCGAGTCGTACGGCGGCCCCACTGGAGGGCGTGGTGACGGTCTTGGTCGTCACGACGCAGGCCCCGGAGGTGACGGAAACGTCGTCGACGAAGTTGCCGTATGACGGGTTGCCGTTCGCGCTGCTGATCGAGTCAAGGGATATGCGCGTGGTGGTCTGACCCGAGGGCACCGTGTAGGTGCCGGAGTACGTGCGCCAGGTGAGGCCGGTTGACAGGGTTGACTGGAGGGTCAGGGCCGCGGCGGGGGCGCCGATGCGCACCTCCATGACGTCAACACCCGTGCGGCCGCGGTGCTGAAGCTGCCAGCGAATCGTGTCGCCGGGAGTCGTGGCGATGTCTTGGAAGAGCTTCGACCGCTGGTTGGCGTTGACTTCGGCGAACTGCGACCCCGCGGGAACGGGGACCCCGCTGAAGGGTGCCCGCCAGATCTCGATCTTGTTGTCGGTCGCGCTCGTCTCCCAGCCAGGAACAGCCGACTCGTCGAGAGACGCCCAGCTGTTGGCGGCGATGACCGGGGTCTCGAATGACCCGTTTTCGATAGCGACGTTGTTGCACGCAGTAGGGGCCTGCAACGCGATCGACGGCGGAACGGGCACGCCGATGAGCGCCAGGGCGCTGGCGCTGACGAGTGTCGCGGAAATGAGGGCGCGACGAAGTTTCGGGTAAGTGATCTGCATGGTGATTCGGGCTCCCATTGGGTATGGCAGACCTGAAGGGTACCCACTTAACCTGAGAGAACATAACCCTCATCAGGCAATTCTTGGCCGATCACGGCACCCCAGAACAGGGGTCGGGCGCCAGAGCTCATGAGGCTAGAACAGTCGGGGTACCCCGTCATCGAGGCCACGCATTGCGTCGTAGTCGAGCAGTAGGCAGCGAATGCCGCGGTCTTCGGCGAGCGTGCGCGCCTGTGGCGTGATCTCTTGCGCCGCAAAAACTCCGGCGACGGGCGCGAGCAGCGGGTCGCGATTCATGAGCTCGAGGTAGCGCGTCAATTGCTCGACGCCGTCGATGCCGCCCCGGCGCTTGATCTCGACGGCGACGGATGCTCCGCGCGCGTCACGCGCCAAAATGTCGACCGGGCCGATCGCCGTCATGTATTCGCGGCGCGCGAGCACGTGCCCTTCGCCCAGCAGCTCGATGTGGTCGGCCAGCAGCTTCTGCAAGTGCGCTTCAACGCCGTCTTTCTGCAGACCGGGGTCGATGCCCAATTCGTGCGCCGAGTCGTGCAGCACCTCGTGGATGCTGATGACGAGCAGGTCGGCGGTCTTCGCGTGCGTGACGCGCCAGAGTTCGAGCACCCCGGCCTCGCGCTGGTCGTCGTCGGGCTCGTCGATCACGAGCGTGCACGGCGGGCTCATCCAGTTGAGCGGCTTATAGCTCAGGGCATCGGCGTGCACGAGTACGCTGCCGTCACTCTTGTGAATGAGCAGTCGCGTCGCGAGCGGCAGGTGCGCACTCAGCCGACCCGCGTAGTCGACGGAGCAGCGGGCGATGACGAGGCGCATCCAATCAGCCTACGGCGACGGCGTCACTCCCAGAGGCCGGGGCGGCGCTCTTCGGCAATGCCGTTGCCACCGTCGACCACGATGAGCTGACCGGTGATGTACGACGCACCCGGCGAGGCAAGCCACGCGATCGCGCTCGCGATCTCGTCGGGCCGACCGCTTCGCCCGAGCGGAACGAGCTCGCCCTCTTCAGCCTCCTGCGGCAACTGCGACGCCGTGGCGATCCAGCCCGGCGCGACGGCATTGACCGTGATGCCGCCGCGCGCTTCGTCCACCGCTAGCCCGCGCGTGAAGCCGAGCACGCCAGCCTTCGCCGTGGCGTAGCCAAGGTCGTCGTGCGCTGCCTGCACAGCACCCGTCGTCGAGGCGACGCTGATGACGCGGCCCCAGCCCTGCGACCGCATGCCGCCGATGACGGCGCGCGTCACGAGAAACACGCTCGTGAGGTTGACGGCGACGGCGCTGTGCCACTCGTCGACGCTCATCTCGATGTCGCCGCGCGGAAACTCTTCGCCCGTCGCGATCATTCCGGCGTTGTTGACGAGGATGCTCAGCGCGCCCACCGCCTCGACCGCAGCCGCCACGGCGCTTGTCGCGCCCTGCTCGGTCTCGAGCCGCGCGACAACCCCGTGCGCCTCGTGCCCGGCCGTGCGCAGCTCGGCCACGCGATCGTCGATGCGTGCGGTCGTGGCGGTCATCACGACGCGCGCTCCGCGCTCGGCGAGGGCGCGGGCGGTGGCGAAGCCGATGCCCTCGGCAGATCCACACCCGGTGACGAGCGCTGCGCGACCTGTCAGGTCGAGATCAACCGGCAGGGCGGGGCGTTCGGATGCGGAGCGTGTCATGCGGTGAGCCTAGGGGCGAGCATCCACAGCCGAGGCGTTCGCGGCAGCGCCCGTTTCTCGTGCTGCGGGCGTCGCAAAGAACGCAACGGCGATGAGCACGAGCACGACCCAGAACGACGTCAAGAGGCCCACGGATTCGCCGAGGACTCCGATGAGGGGCGGCCCGACAAGGAAGGCAAAGTAGCCGACGGTGGCGACCGCAGAGACGCGCGCGGCGGCTTTCGCCGGGTCGTCAGCGGCGGCCGACATGCCGACGGGGAAACCGAGCGCGGCGCCCAGGCCCCACGCGATGATGCCGATCGCGGCGGCGACCGGAGAGTCGACCGTGATCAGCAGGGCGAGCCCTGCCATGGCGAGCAAGGCCGACGCACGAAGCACGGGTACACGGCCGAACCGGTCGAGGACCCAGACCCCACCGATGCGCCCCGCGGTCATGGCGACGGCGAAGAGCGTGAACGAGAGTGCGCCGGTCGCTTCGTCGGCTCCGCGGTCATCGACAATCGCGAGGGCGAGCCAGTCGTTTGCTGAGCCCTCGGCAAAGGCCATGCCCAGAACGATGAGCCCGATCAACAGGGTGCGCGGCTCGCGCCAAATGCCCATGCGTTCGCCGAACGTCGACCGGCCCGGCCCTTCGCCATCATCGTCGAGACCGGGAAGCGCCCGGTTCTTCGGCAGGTACCGCACCACGACAAGGGTCGCAATTCCGAGCACGATCGCCATGACGGTGGCGTGCACATCCACTCCGACGCCGAGCGCGCTCACGGCCGCAGCGATTCCTGCGCCCGTGATCGTGCCAATGCTCCACGCGGCGTGAAACCACGGCATGATGCTGCGGCCCTGCGCTTGCTCGACGCCAGCCCCTTCAACGTTCTGCGCGACGTCGGTAATGCCGTTGGCGGCTCCGAAGAAGGCGAGGGCGACAAACGTCATCGCAAAGCTCGTGAAGGTTTCGGCGCCGAATCCCATCATCGCGAGCGCGCCGAGGCTCGTCAGCAACGCTACGAGAATCGTCGTGCGCGACCCGATGCGGGCGATGATGTGCGACGAGGCGAGTAACCCGATGATCGAGCCGCCAGCCATGCCCATGATGAGAAAGCCGAACTCGTCGGTGCGCACCTCGAGCGCGTCCCGCACCGCGGGAGTGCGCGCGAACCACGTGGCCATGGCGAGCCCGTTGATGGCGAACACAGCGAACACGGCGATGCGCCAGGCCGAGAGCGTCGGGCGAGTGCCGGAAGGAGTGGTCACGACGACCTTTCAGAAGGGGATGCTCGCGCACGTCAACCACGTGCAACGGGTTGCACCACGCTAACAGCCACCGTGAATCGGGCCCACGAACGCGGGACGGGAGTCGTTGAGTCGTCGACCGCCGTCCGCGTCCTCGACTTGCGAACGGCGTGCAAAAGACTAGAGTCTGCGGGTGCCTCTTACGAGGGCGCCCCAGAGACGCTCGCAAAAACGAATTCGATTGAGTCCGCCGCAGGCGGTGGTCATCGCCTTCTTCACGGCTATCTCCGTGGCCACACTTCTTCTCTCGTTGCCGATCGCTCACGCCACTGGCGTCGAGGTCACGTTTCTCGAAGCTGCCTTCACCGCGGTCTCGGCCGTCTGCGTGACGGGGCACATCGTGGTCGACACGGCCACGGTCTGGTCGCCGTTCGGGCACGCGGTCATCGTTGCGTTCATTCAGATCGGCGGCCTGGGCATCATGCTCGTCGCGTCGCTGATCGGCCTCGCGTTGCTGCGGCGCATCTCTCTTCGCGGGCGCATGGTCGCCGGCGCCGAGAATCGAACGGTTACTACGGGTGATGCGGCACGTCTCGCGCGGGGCATTCTGTTGACCTCGCTGGTGATCGAGGCCATCGTGGCGATGATCCTGACGCTACAGTTTTGGCTCTCGTATGGGGTCGCCCTCCCGACCGCGTTCGGTCGCGGAGTCTTCTTGTCAATCTCGTCGTTCAACAACGCGGGTTTCGCGCCGTTCAGTGACAACATGATCGGCTTCGCTACTGATCCCATCGTCGTTCTGCCGATGAGCATCGCGACGATCCTCGGCGGCCTCGGCTTTCCGGTTCTGCTCCAGTTGCGACGCGAACTGCGCCGCCCGCTGCACTGGACGATGAATACCAACCTGGTGCTCGTCATGACGGCGTTGTTGCTCGTCCTCGGTACCGTAATGATTGCTGTCTTCGAGTGGAACAACGGCGCGACGATCGGCGAAATGTCGCCGATCGATCGAGTGCTGGTGGCGTTCTTCCATTCGGTGCAGGCGCGCACAGCTGGCTTCAACTCGGTCGACATCGGGCAGCTCGAACCCGAGACGCTGTTGGGCATCGACGTGCTCATGTTTATTGGCGGCGGACCTGCGGGAACCGCGGGCGGCATCAAGGTCACGACCTTCGCGGTGCTGCTCTTCATCATCATCACCGAGCTGCGCGGCGAGGGCGCCGTCAACATCTTCGGCAAGCGCCTCTCGCGGGCCGTGCATCGCGAGGCGATCACCATTACGTTGCTCTCGATGGCGGCAGTCATGAGCGCCACGATCGCGCTCTTGATGATGACCCACCTCGATCTCGACGTGCTGCTCTTTGAAGTGGTCTCTGCGTTCGCCACGGTGGGTCTCAGCACCGGCATCACGGCAAGCCTTCCGCCCGCCGGTCAGATCATTTTGATGGTGCTCATGTTCCTCGGCCGACTCGGCCCTCTCACGCTCGGCACCGCCCTGGTGCTGCGCCAACGCAAGGTGCTCTACGAGCTTCCGAAAGAAAGGCCCGTCATTGGGTAATCAACGCTTTTTCAGCCGCGATCGCGCCACCCGCATCGCCGAGGCCGACTCGGTCGCCGTCATCGGGCTCGGTCGCTTTGGTCGAGCCATTGCGCTCGAGCTCATGGCCACGGGCACTGAGGTGCTCGGCATCGATGCCGACGAAGAGATCGTGCAGTCGCTCAACGGCGAACTCACCCAGGTGGTGCGGGCCGACACCACGAAAGAAGAGGTGCTTCGGCAGCTCGCCGTCAACGAGTTCGACCGCGTCATCGTGGCCATCGGGTCTGACATTCAGTCGAGCATCCTGACCACGTCGATCTTGTTGCGCATGGAGATTCCGCACCTGTGGACGAAGGCCGTGAGCGACGCCCACGGGCAGATTCTGTCGCAGCTCGGCGTCCAACACGTGATTTACCCCGAGCACGAAATGGGCCGTCGCGTCGCGCACCTCGTGCGCGGTGCTGCCCTCGACTACATCGAGGTCGACGACGACTATGCGATCGTCAAGATGCCGCCCAATCGCATTGTCGAAGGCCAGCGCCTGGGTGACACCGAGCTGCGGAAGGAGTATGGCGTGACCGTCATGGCCGTGCAGCGCGGCACGAAAGAGTGGTGCAATGCGGATGCCGACACCGTGATCGAGGCGGGAGATACCATTCTCATCGCAGGCCCCATCAAGAAGGCCGAGGCGTTCGGCCAGTTGCGCTGACCGTGGCATCGACGCAAGGAGCGGCCATGAGTTCGACCACGGTAAAGGCCCGTCATGGCCGTCGTCGATAGCGCCGTCTACGTCCAGGGTGTTCGACGCCCCGGAGTCGTGGGCCTCGACGACACCTACGACGTCACGCGCGAGACCGGCGGAATCGCGTGGATTGGCTTGTACCGCCCCACGCGTGATGAGCTCGACTCGGTCGCCGCCGAGTTCGGCCTGCACCACCTCGCGGTCGATGACGCGCTCAAGGGTCACCAGCGGTCGAAGCTTGAACGCTACGGCGACACGCTGTTTCTCGCCCTGCGCACCGCGCGCTATATCGATGAGAGCGAAACGGTCGAGTTCGGCGAGCTTCACGTGTTCGTGGGGCCGCAGTTTGTCGTCACCGTGCGGCACGCCGAGTCTCCCGACCTCGCGCGCGTGCGCGATCGGCTCGAGGCCGACCCGGACCTTTTGGGCAAAGGCCCCGAGGCGATTCTCTATGCCGTGCTCGACGAGGTCGTTGACGAGTACGAGCCGGTCATGGCGGGGCTGGAGAACGACATCGATGAGATCGAAGACGAGTTGTTCGGCGAAGCCGAGCACGAGGTGCTTACGCGGCGCATCTACGACCTCTCGAGCGAGGTCATTGGCTTTCAGCGGGCAGTGCAGCCCCTTATCGGCATTGTTGAAGCTCTGCAGCGCGGTGGACCGACCTACAACGTCGACCCCGATCTCACTCACTTGCTCGGCGACGTACTCGATCATGTTTCGCGCGCGGGAGACCGCGCCGACGCGTTTCGCGCGTTGCTTGACAAGGCGCTGCAGGTGCAGTCGACGCTCATTACGCGACGTATGACGCAAGTGAGCGTTGAGCAGAACGAACAGATCAAGCGCATCACGTCGTGGGCGGCCATCCTGTTCGCGCCCACCCTCGTCGGCACCGTGTACGGGATGAACTTCCGCTATATGCCCGAACTGAAGTGGGTGTGGGGGTATCCCTTCGCGTTGGGGCTCATGGTGGTTCTGGGCGTTGGGCTCTACATCGTCTTTAAGCGGCGCGACTGGCTATAGGCGCTCATGCTCACCGTGTTGCGCGATCGACGATTCGCTGCGCTCTTTGCCTCGCAAGTGGCGTCGTTGCTCGGCACGGGAATCTTGACGGTCGCGATCGCCCTGCTGGCCGCGCGGATCGCGGGCGACGACGCGGGGGTGGTGCTGAGCATCGCACTCACGATCCGTATCGCGACCTATGTCGTCATCTCTCCGATCGCCACAGCGTTGCTGGCGGGCCGATCGAGCCGAGCAGTGCTGGTGGGCGCCGATGCCGCGCGCATCGTCGTGGCGCTGTCGCTCGTGTTCGTCACCGAAGCCTGGCAGCTGTACGGGGCCATCGTGCTGCTGCAGACCGCGTCGGCCGTGTTCACGCCGACCTTCCAGGCGGCGATTCCGGAGGTGCTGACCGACGAGAACGACTACACCGCCGCACAGTCGCTCTCGCGCCTCGCCTATGACCTTGAGTCGCTCGTGAGCCCCTTGCTCGCCGCGGCGCTCGTCACCCTGCTGCCCACCTCGTGGCTGTTCGGGATCACGGCGGTCGGATTCGTGGCGTCGCTGGCGGCCGTGCTGCTCTCGCGACTCGAGTTGCGCACGCCCGTGACGGGCGAGCCCTTCGTGTCGCGGATGGGGCGCGGTGTGCGCCTCATCGCCATGATCGAGTCGACGCGGTTTCTCGCCCTTCTCGATGCCGCGGTCGCCGCCGTCTACGCGACCGTGCTCGTCAATACCGTCGTCATCGCACTGCGATTCGACGGCGGGATTGACGAGGTCGCCACCCCGCTCGCGATCGCCCTGGCGCTGTTCGGGGCGGGCTCAATCGCCATAGCGCTCGTGCTGCCCGCCCTGCTGCTGCGCGTGAGCGACCGTGCCGTGATGACGGGCGGAGCGCTGGCGGTCGTCGTGATTCTCACGGGCGTCGCTCTCATCGAGGCGGGCCCTGGCCTCGATCTCGTCGGACTCGGCGGACTGTGGATGCTCTTGGGCGCCGCCTCATCGGCCGTCAGCACACCGAGCGCTCGCCTGATTCGCCGCGACGTGTCGACCGCCGACCGCCCGGCGGTGTTCGCTGCGCGCTTCTCGACCTCGCACGCTTGGTACGCGGTGGCGTATCCACTCGCCGGCATCGGCGGAGCACTGTGGGGGGTCGCGGCAGCGACCGGGGCACTTGCGGCGCTCACGCTGGTCGTGCTGGTCGGGGCCGTGGTGGGCTCACGGCGGGCATCCGCCCCCCACGAACCCGCGGTGTGACAGGCAGGGATGCCCCAAACAGGGAGGGCGGTTAGGCTCTCCCGCGTGACTGACGCGCTTGCCAGCGGCATCGACCGCGACGAACTTGACCCCAGCATCCGGCCTAACGACGACCTTTACCGGCACGTGAATGGCCGGTGGGTCGCCCGCACGCCCATTCCCGCTGACAAGGCGCGCTACGGCTCGTTCATGATTCTCGCCGAAGAGGCCGAGAAGGCCGTGCTCGAGATCATCGAGCAGGCACAGGCCGCCGAACCCGGAACGCTCGAAAAGAAGGTCGGCGACTTGTACGCGAGCTTCATGGACGCCGATCGAGTCGAAGCGCTCGGCGCGGCCCCCCTCCAGCCACTTCTCGCAGAGGTTGACGCGATCGATTCAGTGGATGCCCTGCTGAGCACTCTGGGGCGTCTCGAGCGTCGTGGCGTCGCGGGCGTTGTGCAGCTCTTCGTCGACAACGACCCGGGCGACCCCGAGCGCTACCTCGTGTTCGTCGAGCAGGGCGGCATTGGACTGCCCGATGAGTCGTACTACCGGGACGATGCCCACGCTGACACTCGCGTGGCCTACCGCGCGCACGTGGAGCGCATGCTCGCGCTTGCGGGCCTCGATGACGCCGGCGACCGAGCCGAGCGGGTCATCGCGCTCGAGACCGCGATCGCGGCTCACCACTGGGACAAGGTGCGCAATCGCGATGCGCAGGCCACCTACAACCTGTCGACGTGGGACGACTGGGCGGCGAGCGCGACCGGCGCTGACCTGGCGCTGTGGCGCGACGGCTATGGCATTCCGGCGACGGCGCTCGCCGAGGTTGTGCTGCGGCAGCCCGACTTCACCGTGGGTCTCGCCGCCCAGTTCACGGGCCGCCACCTTGATGAGTGGCGCGACTGGTTGCGGTTCGCGGTCGTGCGCTCGATGGCGCCGTACCTGTCGAGTGCGTTTGTCGACGAGAATTTCGCCTTCTATGGCCGCACGCTCACGGGCGCGCCCGAACTGCGGGCGCGCTGGAAGCGCGGCGTCGGCTTTGTCGAGCGCGCAATGGGTGAAGCCGTCGGCGCCGTCTATGTCGAGCGACACTTCCAGCCCGAAGCCAAGGCGGCCATGGATGACCTCGTCGCCAACCTCATCGAGGCCTACCGGCAGAGCATCGAAACCCTCGCGTGGATGACCCCCGAGACCCGCGAGCGCGCCCTCGACAAACTGCAGAAGTTCACGCCCAAGATCGGCTACCCCGAACGCTGGCGCGACTATTCGAGCCTCGCCATCAGTGCCGACGACTTGCTGGCCAACGTGCAGGCGGCGGGGGACTTCGAGTTCGCGCGCGAGCTGAAGAAGATCGGCTCACCCATCGATCGCGATGAATGGTTCATGACCCCGCAAACGGTCAATGCGTATTACAACCCGGGCTTCAACGAGATTGTGTTCCCCGCGTCGATCCTGCAGTTCCCGTTCTTCGACGCGGGGCGGGATGCTGCGGCCAACTACGGCGCAATCGGTGCGGTCATCGGCCACGAGATCGGGCACGGGTTCGACGACCAGGGCTCGCGCTTCGACGGTGATGGCCGACTGCACGACTGGTGGACGGAAGCCGACCGTGCCGCGTTCGAACAGCGCACGGCATCGCTCATTGCGCAGTACGACGCGCTTGAGCCGGCGGAGACGCCCGGCCACCACGTCAATGGTGCGCTCACGATCGGCGAGAACATCGGCGACCTCGGTGGTCTGGGTATTGCGTGGAAGGCCTACCTGCTCTCGCTCGACGGCGCTGACGCGGCCGTGATCGACGGGCTCACGGCATCCCAGCGCTTCTTCCTGTCATGGGCGCAGGCGTGGCAGATCGCGATTCGCCCGGAAGAGGCGTTGCGACTGCTCTCGATCGACCCGCATTCGCCCAACGAGTTCCGCTGCAACCAGATCGTGCGCAACATCGATGCCTTCTACGAGGCCTTCGAGGTCACGCCTGACGACGCCCTGTGGCTCGCCCCCGACGATCGGGTCACCATTTGGTAGACGGCCCGCTCATTCGTGATCGGGGTGCTCGCGCGAGCAC
>JAYUKK010000182.1:0-3230 GCA_043764515.1 Microbacterium sp. | reverse complement strand
GCCATCGCGAGGCCCGCAAGCAACGGGTTGAGCAGCCCGAGCATGGCGATCGGAATCGCCGCGACGTTGTAGCCGAACGCCCAAAACAGGTTGCCGATGATGGTGCGGAGCGTGCGCCGCGCGAGCCGGATGGCGTCGACGACGACGAGCAGGTCGCCGCTGACGACCGTGAGGTCACTCGCCGCCATGGCAGCATCGGTGCCGCCGCCCATCGCGATGCCGAGGTCGGCCGCGGCGAGCGCCGCGGCGTCGTTGACACCGTCGCCGACCATCGCCACGACATGACCATCGGCCTGCAGTTGGCGAATCACCTCGAGCTTGCCCGCGGGCGTGACGCCCGCACGCACGTCGTCAATGCCGAGCTGCGCCGCCACCGCTTCGGCCGCCCCCTCGTTGTCGCCCGTCAGCAGCACGGGCTCCAGGCCCAGTGCTCGCAGCCGTTCGATCGCGAGCGCGGAGGTCGGCTTGAGCGTGTCAACGAGAACGATGACCCCGGCCACGGCGCCGTCGATCGCGACGACGATCGGGGTCGCGCCCGCCGCTTCGTGGTCGGCGATGAGCGCCGAGTCGACCTCGATGGCCCACTCCGCGTGCACCCAGGCAGCGCGACCGATCGCGAGGGCGTGCCCGTCCACGACAGCGGTGACGCCGGCTCCCGCGTGCGACTGAAAGCTCTCGGCAGCGACGAGGTCGACACCGAGCGACCGCGCGTGGTCGACAACCGCCCTAGCGAGTGGATGCTCTGACCCGTCTTCGGCGGATGCGGCGAGAGCGAGCATCCGGTCGCGATCGGTGCCCGACACGGCGATGACCGCGGTGACAGCCATGTGCCCGGTCGTGACCGTGCCGGTCTTGTCGAGCACGATGGTGTCGATGCGACGCGTCCGCTCGAGCACCTGTGGACCACGAATGAGAATGCCGAGCTGGGCCCCTCGCCCCGTGCCGACGAGCAAGGCCGTGGGGGTCGCGAGCCCGAGCGCACACGGGCACGCGATGATGAGGGTGGCGACGGCCGCCGTGAAGGCGAGTTCGATCGAGCCGTCGATGAGCATCCACCCCAACAGCGTCAGCAGCGCGAGCGCGAAGACGATGGGCACGAAGACGCCCGAGACACGGTCGGCCAAGCGCTGCACGTCGGCCTTGCCCGTCTGCGCTTCTTCGACGAGGCGACCCATGCGCGCGAGTTCGGTGTCAGCGCCGATGCGCGAGGCCTCGACGACCAGGCGGCCGCCCACGTTGATGGTGCCGCCCACGACGCGGCTGTCGACCTCAACGTCTACCGGCACGGGCTCACCCGTGAGCAGAGACTGATCGACGCTCGACGTGCCCTCGATCACAACGCCGTCGGTCGCGATGGTTTCGCCCGGGCGCACGACGAAGCGATCGTTGAGCTGCAGTTGCCCCACCGGCACGCGCACCTCGACGCCGTCGCGCAGCACGGCCGCGTCACGCGCGGCAAGGTCGAGCAGCGCGTTGAGGGCCTCGCTCGACGACCGCTTGGCGCGCCCTTCGAGGTATCGCCCGAGCAAGATGAAGACGGTCACCGCCGAGGCCACTTCGAGGTAGATCTCGTGTGCACCCGCCTCGGGCCGCCCCAGCAACTGAAGGCTCATCGTCATGCCGGGCATGCCCGCCTCGCCGAAGAACAGCGCGTAGAGGCTCCACAGGTAAGCCGCGCTCACGCCCACCGAGATGAGCGTGTCCATGCTCGCGATCAGCCGGCGCGCGTTGTGGATCGCCACGCGGTGGAACGGCCACGCCCCCCACACCGCCACGGGCGAGGCGAGCGTAAGCACCAGCCACTGCCAGTTCGTGAACTGCAGCGCCGGAATCATCGAGAGCACCAGCACCGGCAGCGTCAGCGCCGCTGAGATGATGAGCCGCTGCCGCAGGGGCGCAAGCTCGTCGATCGGCGCCGTCACGGGGCCGGGGGATGCTGCGCTCACGTCGCGCGGAACCACCACGCTCGCTCCGTACCCGGCCTTCTCCACGGCCGCAACGAGCACGCCCGCGTCGAGCACCCCGCTCTCGTCGAGCACTCGGATCGTCGCCTTCTCGGTCGCGTAGTTGACACTCGCCTCGACCCCCGGAACCTTGTTGAGGCTCCGCTCGATGCGATTGGCGCACGAGGCGCACGTCATGCCCGTCAGCTCAAGCTGCAGGGCATTGTGAGTCGGGTCGCTGGGCCGTGCTGTTGACGTTGTCACGCGAGAAGTGTAGCAATACCCCTCCGGGGTATGTAGTATCGCGCTGTTCCCGTAGAGCGAACGAGGCCGTATTCTGACACGGTCCCCCGCTGCTCCACCATCGAGGTCAACCATGCACCGCGCATCCCGCATTACCGCCGCCGTCGCCCTCACGGGCGCGCTCGCGCTCGTCGCTGGTCCCGCTCTTGCCAACGGCTCCGGCCAATTCGTCGACACCCCTCCGTGGCAGTGGTACGTCGCCGCAGGAAGCGGCGAATGGGGCATCAGCGACACTTGGTACGACGACGGCGAAGCCGCCGGAAGTGACGCATGGGACGCTAGCGAACTCGTCGTCCTTGGCCCCAGCTACGTCGAGGTCACGGATACGAGCGAGGGTCTCACCCCGGCTGTTTCCGCCGACTTCGCAACCGTCGCGTGCTCGACGTCAACGCTGACTGTTGCGGGCTCCGACTTCGTCGTGTCGTGCAACGAGGCAAGCACCACCGCGTGGGGCCTCGAGATCACCTCAGAAGTTCGCGTGCTCGCGCCAGGTGACCTCGCCCGCATGACCTACCTTGTGACCAACACCACCGATGAGGCACTGGACTTCGGGTACCGCTACCTCTGGGAGTACGGCGACAGCTCCGGTCATGTGCGCAGCACCGAGCCGACCATTGTTCAAGACACAGCCGTCAACGGAGGAGTGCTCGACAGCCCCGATGTGTGGTCGTACAACATCGGCAACGGCACGCTCAACGCGGGCGTCGCGTGGGGCATCGGGGGGCAGCCGTTCACCGCCGCCGACTCCGGCCACAATGGCTACACCGAGGCATATGTCGAGTTGCTTCCGAGCGCGGGCCGCACCATTGCCCCCGGTGAAACAATCGCCCTCGCGTTCTTCCACAAGGTTCAGGTGCCGGAGGTCGTCGTCATTCTTCCGCCGGAGGAAGTCAGCGCCGAATCTGCGGATGCCCCGACCTCCGCTCTCGAGGCCGCCAACACGCCGACCGACACGGCGAGTCAATTCATGACCGAGTTCGCCAC
>JAYUKK010000181.1:0-11256 GCA_043764515.1 Microbacterium sp. | reverse complement strand
ATCATTCTGATCTTGGCCTTCTTGGTGATCTGGCCCATGGTGAACTGGGGCGGTTGGTGGTGGCTTCTGTCACCTGTAGCGCTCTTCCTGTTACTTCTTGGCGGTGTTGGGCTCGGTCAGGGGCTCACCAAAGGCTCGCGAAATGAAAAGGGACGACTAATCAAGTAAGGGGTTTCACTGACTCACGATGGAGTGGACCTTCGCCCAGGCGGAATGTTTCCAACAGTGTGTCAGTGTCACCGCCAATTTCCTGTCTCAGGGCAAAAAAGACCCCCGAACGTTGTGGTTCGGGGGTTTCTTGCCTTGCACGAGCGGCCGTGTCACCGCAAAGGGCCGATCGGCTCGGGGCTCTGCGCACGCTTGAGTATCCAGCGCTGGTACTCGTCCAGGGTGTCTTCTCGGGTGGCGACCCGATTCCATGGGTTGCGGTTTCCGGAAACCACGTTGCCGGTCGTGTCGACAAGAAAGGCATCAGCCAGGGAGCCATCGGCGCCGGCGACGCTGTAATCGTTGTCGCGCAGGGTGTTGCCGTACCAGTACGGGTTGACCTGAGGTTCCTCAAAGGGATCCTGGTGTGAGTAGTAGTCCCACAGCAGTATGGGTGCGCGTGTGGTGCCGTTGAGCGGCACGCCTTCGGGACTCACTCGAGCGGAGATGATCCGATTGCGGAACGCCTGTTGGTCGTGGCCCGAGGTGATGCCGATGCCGCAATTGCTAAACGAGACGATCTGGTTGTCGTAGGCCTGCGTATGGCCTCGGTCGGCCCGAGTGGGGTCGTCGCCAATCTGAATCGAGCATCCGGTGAACGGGGCAAAGGCCGTCACGTCGGGAGGGTAGCCGCCCTGCAAGTAGTTGTTGTGGATCAGAATCGGCTGGGTTGCCGTACCCGAGCTGGCGTAGGTGCTGATGAGGTCTTCGACGCTGCTCTCGCCAGGGCGGTTGATGACCTCGTTCCACGCGATCTCGGCGACGACAGGGCTCAACGTGTTCATGCCGACGGCGTTCGCGCCCTCCCACCGCGTCGTGTCGTAGCCTCCGGCACCGTCAGAGAGGCGGCCATCGAGGTTACGCATCTCGTTGAATCGAACCATCAGCATCTGGTTGGCGGGAGGGTCGGGAACGAAGTTGAGGGCACGGATGCCGTCGCCAAAGTTGGCTGACCACGTGTGTTCCACGGTCAGCGATTGGAAGTTGCCCGCGTTAACGAAGTTGCCTTTTCGCAGCCCACTCTGGTTCGTGTAGGTCGCCATGGCGTTGACGTTGCGAATGGTCAGGTCATAGGCGCCCGAGGGCGCGTTGATTCCGTCGCCCGCGGCGAGGATATTGGCGCCATCGATCACCACCGGCTCCGTGGTGTCGATCGTGATTGCCGCCGTTTCGGGGTCAGTGCTGCGCCAGTTGCCGGTATATGTTCCGCCCGTGGTGATGGTGATGGGTGGGTCATAGGCCAATGCCGACATGGTCACAGTCGCCTCGTCTGGGGTGATGTTCGAGCCTTGGTCCGACGAGGTGGTCAGGTTCGCCGACACGGTCACCTCGTGAGTCAGGGGAACCAAAAAAGAGAGTTCAAAGACGAGTGATTGGTCTGCGGCAATGTCGGGCACGCCCGAGAGGTCAATCTGGCCCGAGGTTCCGTCGTAGCGGGCGCTCATGCCGTCAGGCAGTTCACTGACGGCGACGTGTTCAAGCCCAGGCGCTAACTGCAGCGACCCGGCCATGCCGCGAGCCGTGGTGGGGCCGTTGTTGCTGAGCACGACGACGACGCTGGCGATCGTCGCACCCGGGGTGAACGGTGCGGGCATGGTGAGCGCAACACCAACATCGGCCGAGTTGCCGGGAGCCTGTAACGAACACCCTGCCAGGACAAGAAGCACGGCGACGCCGCCTGCATACCCGCGCATCTCGCCTCCTCGGAGGGCAACCGTACAGGATCGTGATGTTGGCCACGACGCAGTACCGCGCCCAACCACACTGAATGCTGCGCCACACGAGCGGAATCACCGTGCGGCACTCGGGTTTTCTCCGGCAGCCAACAGTTAAGGTAAGCCAGTGATCGCCCGGCTCGTGCACATCTCCCGACCCCTGCTTTGGGTCAACACCATTGGCTCGACCGTCGTCGGCGTGTGGCTCACGGGCGAGCTCTGGCGGTGGGAGAGCGTGCCTCTCCTGCTGTGGGCGACGCTGCCGTTCAACCTCTTGATCTACGGGGTCAACGACATCTTCGACCAGGAGACCGACGCCCAGAACGCCCGTAAGGGCGGCCTCGAGGGGGCTCGTATCGCGAACTCCGAGACGCGCGGCATCGCGCTCGGAATCGTGCTGCTGAACCTGCCCTTCCTGGTTTACTTCACGTTGACTCTGCCGGTGGATGCTCTCGCCTGGATCGCGGCATACATTGTCATCTTCGTCTTCTACTCCGCCCCGCCGCTGCGGTTCAAGGCCCGGGTCGCGCTCGACTCGCTCAGCAACGCCGCCTACGCGTTCCCTCTCGTGTTCGTGCCGCTCGCCCTCGGGGCGTCGCCGGTCTGGGCGGCGGCCCTCGCGCTAATGGCCTGGAGCGTGGCAAAACACACCTACGACGCCATCCAAGACATCGAGGAAGACCGCGCGGTCGGCATTCGCACGACGGCGGTTGCGCTCGGCATGCGGGGCGCGCTTATCTGGAGCGCTGTCTGGTGGTCGATCGCGACGATCGGCTTCGCCGTCATCAGCTGGCCGGTTGCCATCGCGAACGCGATCATCGCCGGGTGGCTCGTGGGGCGACTGTGGTCCGACCGCACGACAGCGCGGGCGCGCGTGCTCTACCGTCACTCCATCGTGTTTCCCTATGCCGCCGGATCGGTCGCGGGCTCTCACCTGGTGGCCGCGATTCTGTTGGGAACGTTCGCGTGAACCGACATGGTGGGGCGACGACTCCGAAGCGCATTGTGGTTCTGGGCGCGGGCATTGGCGGCCTGACGGCGGCGGCACTGCTGGCTCGTGCCGGGCACTCAGTGACCGTCCTGGAGGGTGCCGAGTGGATTGGCGGAAAGAGCCGCCGGCTCGAGATCGACGGTCAACGGATCGATACCGGGCCCGCGCTGGTCACCTTTCCTGGGGTGTGGGACGAGCTGCTTGAGCGGTACGACGCACTCGGCGCTCGCGCATCCACCACCCCAGACCGCGCCGCTGACGAAACTGCCTCCGCGATCGCGAACCTCACGCTGCATCGTCTGCCCGAGATTGGCCGATACCTGTACGACGGCGTCGACGTCGACCTGCCCGTGCCGGAGGGGCATCCATGGCACCAGGCGTGGCAGCGCTTCGAGCGCGAGCACGGCGGGCTCGGGCCGCAGATGACAAGCATGTTGACGGCGCATCCGACCGACGTCTCGTCTTTGCCCGCCGTTCGCGACGTGTTTCGTCGTTACGGAACGCGCCTCACGACGCGCGCCTACCTCGACGGCTTGTCATGGATGCCGCCGGGGCTGCGTGAGGTCATTGCCATCCACACCCTGAATGCGGGTGTCTCTCCGCGCCAGACCCTCGCCCTCTACGCGAGCATGCCCGCCATCATGGCGCGTGACGGAATCTGGGTGCCTGACGGCGGAGTGCACGAGATCCCGCTCGCCCTGCACCGGCTCGCGACGCGCGCCGGTGCCGAGGTGCGGCTCGGGGAGCCCGTCACCACGGTCGCGAAGGGACGCGTAACGACGGCGACGGCCACCTACGGCGCCGATGTGATCGTGAGTGGTGTCGACCCGGGCGTGCTGAGCACCTTGCTGGGCGAGCGAACCACTCGACCGCGCGCCCTGTCGTGCTCGGGTATTGCGATCTACGCGTCGCTCGAGCATCCCTTGCCTGAGGGCACCGTCACGCACTCCGTTGTCATGCCCGATGATCCGGCCGAGTTGCATCGTCGCCTCGACGCGGGTGAGCTTCCCGCACAGACCATGGCGTTCGTCAACTACTACCGACCCAACGAGGTCTACCCGAACGAGCGAGCGACAGTCGCAGTGCTGCTCACCGCACCGGCCGATGGGCAGCACTACGACCTGGACCACCCGTGGGTGCAGAGCGAGATTGTGCGCGTCAGCGCTGCTGTAGGTCTCGCCCGACCGATCACTGAGCTGTTTCGTGAGCACGTCGTTCTCGACCCGCACTATTTTTCGGGCTGGGGTTCGACCGGCGGCGCGCTCTACGGCGCAACCAATCCGATCTGGCGCAGCGGACCGTTCCACCGCCCGGGGTACTCGAGCCTGCGACGGCCCTGGCTGTGGCGGGTGGGCGCCTCGGTGCATCCAGGTGGGGGCATCCCTGCGGTGCTGGGCGGCGCGATGATCTCCGCGCGTGCGCTGGTGCGCCGACTGGATGCTCGCTGACGGCTTCCCGCCCACGAACGTGGACCCGCGCGGGGCGTGATCCCTAGACTGATCGCACCCCCCACCCCGACGGGCGCCCGAGAATGGCCGATATTCGCCGCGTCGCGTTCATGCGCCACCTGCGTTCGATGCCCACCGTGCACGTCGTTCACTTGCGCCGCGGCAAAGTCGCGCACGAGGGAGTGGGCATTGCGTTTTACTTTCGTGCCTTGAACGCCGCAATCAGCGAGGTACCCACAGCCGAGGCCGAGCTGCCGGCCGTGTTCCATGCGCGCACGTCAGACTTTCAAGACGTCACGATCCAGGTCACCGTGACCTACCGCTTCGACGACCCGAGTGTCGCCGCTCGCCGCATCAACTTCGGCATCGATCCCTACACGGGCCAATGGCTGGGCGACCCGCTCGACAAGGTCGCCGCCCGCATCACCGAGCTTGGCCAGCAGTACGCGGTTGAACGCGTCGCCACCAGCGGGCTCGTCGACCTGCTTGCCAAGGGCTTGCCGACTGTGCGCCAGGCGATGGTCGACGGCCTCGTGCAAGACCAACGGTTGGCCGAGACGTCGATCGTGGTGATTGGGGTGCGCGTGGTGAGCATCCGCCCCGTCGCCGATCTCGAGAAGGCGCTCGAGACACCCCTGCGCGAGCAAGTGCAGCAAGACGCCGACAAGGCGACCTACGAGCGGCGGGCAAACGCAGTGGAGCGCGAGCGCACCATCGCCGAGAACGAATTGCAGTCGAGAATCGAACTCGCCAAGCGCGAAGAGCTACTCGTCGCTCAAGAGGGCGCCAATGCTCAGAAGCGTGCGCAGGAGGCCGCTGCCGTCAAGCGCGTCGAGACCGAGGCCAGCGCCGAGTCGACGCGCACGATGGGCGCCGCTCGGGCCGACGCCGAGGCTGCGCGTTTGGGCAGCTACTCCGGAGTCGACGCCACGCTCTTGCTCGCCCTTGCCGCGCAGAACGCAGCTGATCACTTGCCGAGCATCGGCACCCTCAACCTGACGCCCGACGTCATTACCCAGGCGCTCAGCCGGCTGGCGGCACCCGCGGCGGTAGCGCCCGCGGGAGCAGCGGCACCGACGACGGATGCCACGGCCGTGTCAGCCCCGCCCGCTGAACCGGCACCGCCGGCGGGCTAGTTCGTGGCACTCGCCCCGCGCGTGGTGCTCGTGCACCGCCGCACCGAGTACACCGAGTTGCTCGCCCGGCACGCGACCCGGGGGCAGGCCGAGTTCTTTCTCACGTCGCGGGGACGCAGCATCGACGACGTCACGGCGCGGCACGAGTCGTTGCAGTCGACCCTCACGAGGGTTTCTGCGGCGATTCCAGAGGGCGTGCGACAGGCGCGCGTTGAGCGCAGCGACCTCGATCGCTATGTGTTCTCGCCCGAAGACGTCATCGTCATCGTCGGTCAAGACGGGCTTGTCGCCAACGTGGCGAAGTATCTCGACGGGCAACCCGTCATTGGCATCGACCCCGAGCCGCAGCGAAACGCGGGTGTTCTCGTGCCGCATGCCGCGACCGATGCTGCCGAGCTGATCGCGGCGGTCATCGCGGGGCGAGCATCCGTCGCCGCACGCGCCATGGTGCAGGCGACGCTCGACGACGGTCAGACACTCACGGCGCTCAACGAGCTCTATGTCGGTGACGATGGGCATCAGTCGTCGCGCTATGTCGTCACGACGCCTGCCGGAGAGAGCGAGCGGCAGTCGTCGTCAGGCGTGATCATCTCGACGGGCACCGGCAGCACCGGATGGGCGGCGTCGATCGCGAGCGACCGGGGGCTTGCCGAGGTGCTCCCGACGGCCGATTCGGCGATGCTCGGTTGGTACATCCGTGAGGCGTGGCCGTCTCGATCGACGGGACGAACGCTCACCGCGGGCGTCATCGGCGAGGGTGAGCGGCTCGAGTTCGTGGTTGAGTCAGACACCCTGGTTGCGTTCGGCGACGGCATCGAAGACGACTATCTGGCGATCGGGTGGGGTCAGCGCCTCACGGTGGGCGTGAGCGAACGGCGCTTGAACCTGGTGCCGTAGCGCCACCCGCTGACCCGTTAGAATAGGAACATCAAGGGGAGTATTCCTTCGAAGTCGACTCGTCAATACGAGCACGCAATCGTGCTCCGGGCGGCTTGGTCCTGTTTGCCGGACCGGAAGAGACCTTGGTCATTCATCGACTGACCAAGGAGTACCCCTATGGGTGTCACACCCCTCATCTGGATCATCACCATCGCGGTCACGATCGCGTTCTTCATCTGGGAGTTCTACGCACATGTGCGTACCCCACACGAGCCCTCGATCGCCGAAGCGGCCAAGTGGTCGGTGTTCTACATCACCCTGGCGCTGATCTTCGGTGTGGGAATCGGAGTGGTGTCGGGGTGGCAGTTCGGCGGTGAGTATTTCGCCGGATACCTGACCGAGAAAGCGCTGTCGGTCGACAACGTCTTCGTCTTTTTGCTCATCATGACCGCTTTCGCGGTGCCCAAGATGTATCAGCAGAAAGTGCTTCTGATCGGCATCGCGATCGCCCTCATCATGCGGGGAATCTTCATTGCTGTCGGCGCATCGCTCATCGCGAACTTCTCGTGGGTGTTCTACATCTTCGGTGCCTTGCTGCTCGTGCTCGCGTACCGCCAAGCCTTTGGCTCGCACGAGACCGACCCGCAGAACATCGGCATCGTCAAGTTCGCCCGTCGGCACCTGCCGTTCGTTGACAAATATCACGGAGACAAGCTCTCGGTGAAGATCGACGGTAAGCGGTTCTTCACCCCCATGTTGCTCGTGATCGTGGCCATTGGCTTCGTCGACCTCATCTTCGCGGTCGACTCGATTCCGGCCATCTACGGTCTAACCGAAGAGGCCTACATCGTCTTCACCGCCAACGCCTTCGCGCTCATGGGTCTGCGCCAGCTCTACTTCTTGATCGGCGGACTGCTCGAACGACTCATCTACCTCGCTCAGGGGCTCGCCGTCATTCTCGCGTTCATCGGCATCAAGCTCATCTCGCACGCCCTCAAGATCAATGAGTTGCCGTTCATCAACGGTGGCGAGCCGGTGAAGTGGGTTCCCGACATTCCCATCTGGTTCTCACTCGGCTTCATCGCCGCCACGATCACTGTTGCCACGGTGCTGAGCCTGTGGAAGACGCGCAAGAACGCTCTTGTGGCGGATGCCGCTGCCGAGAGCGCCGCGATCGAGAAGAACGACAAGAACTAAGGCTCGAGGCCTGCCCCGCTGATGTCGCTCACCGCGGGGCGGGCCTCGCTAGCTCCAGTGCGGGTAGTGCGCCTCGACCACATTGGGGTGCGAGCGCACACGGCTCTTGAGCCAGTTGACGCCGAACACCGGGTGCAGCGGATTGCTGGGGTCGCGGGTTACTCCCGCGGCCTCAGCGGCCAGCTCGGCCGGCAGCTCGATCGTGGGAATCTCGGCGTCGAGCGCAGGCCCGAAGAAGAACGGCACCGAAATGCGCTCGTCACCCGCGGCCGGTGACTGCACACGGTGCAGCGTGGCCTTGAGATAGCCGTTGGTCGCGATCTCGAGCAGCTCACCAATGTTGACGACGAAGGCACCCGGCACGGGCGGAGCGTCGATCCACTCGCCGTCTTTCTCCACTTGCAGGCCGCCCTTGCCGTCTTCGACGTAGAGCAACGTGAGCACGCCGAGGTCTTTGTGGGCCCCGACGCCCTGGGTGCCCTCGGTGCGCTCGCGCCCCGGGTACCGCGCGATCTTGAGGTGGGGCGAGGCGTTGCCGGCGAAGGCCGCGTCGAAGGTGTCGGCGGGCGCCCCGAGCGCCTCGGCCCACGACCGCAGCAGGGTGACGCTGATCTCGCCGAGTTGGTCCATCCACTCCACGGTCACGTCTCGCAGCGCCGGCAACTCGGCGGGCCAGAGGTTGGGGCCCTCGAGCGCCCAGAAGTCGGGCACTCCGGGGGCGAGCGGCACAGCATCCCGCTCAGCACCGATGTCGATCTGTTCGCGCCAGTCGGTCGCGCCTTGCGTGAGCTCGCCACCCATGCGGGTGTAGCCGCGAAAGTGCGGGCTGTGCGTGTTCTCGATCGCGAGCTTCGCCTCGACCGGCAGCGCGAAGAAGGCGCGCGCCGTGGCCATCATTCGGTCGAAGAACTCGGGCGGCAGGCCGTGGCCGACGAGGTAGAAGAAGCCGATCTCGTGGGTGGCGCGGCGAAGCTCATCGCGAAAGCGAGCGGCGTCGTCGGCAGAGCCGGAGAGAAGCGAGAGGTCGAGGATGGGGAGCGTGCGCATGAGAAAGTTCCCGTTCGTGAAGTTTCGGCTGTCGGTGGGGGGCGCGAAGATGGCGCACCGGGGAACTAGTTCAGAGAGAGAACTAGCGACAACAGCAACAACACGATGAGAAGCGCATGATGTGACGACCGTAGCAGGACGTTGATGCGCCATGCAAAGGCACTTGTGGCATACCCCAGGGGGGTATATGGTGCGCCCATGAAGGTTTCGGACGAACGTCACAACCACATCACCCACGAGCAGCGCTCCAGCCATGACGCACCCGCCGGCCACGCCGCCCATGCCGGCCACGCCAATCACGTTGCGCAGTTCCGCCGACTCTTCTGGTGGAACCTCATCCTCGCCGTACCCGTCGTCGGCTTCAGCGCGATGTTCGCGATGATCCTGGGCTACGAGCTGCCGGGCATCCCCGGTATCGAGTGGATCTCGCCGGTTCTCGGCACCATCATCTTCGTCTGGGGCGGCCGCCCGTTTTTGACCGGCGCCGTTGACGAGCTGAAGGCCCGCAAGCCCGGCATGATGCTGCTGATCGGCCTGGCCATCACCACGGCGTTCGTCTCGAGCATGGGCGCAAGCCTCGGCCTGCTCTCGCACGAGCTTGATTTCTGGTGGGAACTCGCCCTGCTCGTCGTGATCATGCTGCTCGGCCACTGGATCGAAATGCGCTCGCTCGCGCAGACGACCTCCGCGCTTGACTCCCTTGCTGCGCTGCTACCCGATGAGGCCGAACGCGTCACGGCCGACGGCATGGAGACCGTCGCCCCGGCGAACCTGCAGGTCGGTGACGTCGTCGTGGTGCGCCCTGGCGCCCGCGTGCCGGCAGACGGCACGATCTCCGAAGGCTCGGCCGCGTTCGACGAGTCCATGATCACGGGCGAATCGCGCACCGTGCGCCGCGAGCCCGGCGACCACGTCGTCGCCGGCACCGTGGCCACCGACTCAGGGGTTCGCGTCTCGATCACGGCGGTCGGTGACGACACGGCCCTCGCGGGCATCCGTCGCCTCGTGGCGGAGGCGCAAGCCTCGACCTCGCGGGCGCAACGCCTCGCTGACGTCGCGTCGGCCTGGCTGTTCTGGTTTGCCCTCGGCTCGGCTGCGATCACCGCGATCGTGTGGTTCTCGCTCGGGATGCCCGGCGACGCGATCATCCGCACCATCACCGTTCTCGTCATCGCGTGCCCCCACGCGCTTGGCCTCGCCATCCCGCTCGTCGTGTCGATCGCCACCGAGCGCGCGGCCCGCGGAGGGGTGCTGATCAAGGACCGCCTTGCGCTCGAAAGCATGCGTTCTGTCACCGCTGTGCTGTTCGACAAGACCGGCACCCTCACCAAGGGCGCCCCGACGGTGACGGCTGTTGAGACCGTCGGGATGCATTCCGCGGAGGAGTTGCTCGGGCTCGCCGCCGCGGCCGAGACCGACAGTGAGCACCCACTCGCGAAGGCGATCGTGCGGGCGGCCGGGCAGCGAAACCTCAGCATCCCGACCGCCACGGGCTTCACGTCGAGCCCCGCGATGGGCGTCACGGCCACGGTCGACGGCCGCACGGTCAGTGTCGGCGGGCCGGGCATGCTCGCGAAACACACTGTGGCAGAACTGGCCGTGGCCGAAGCGTGGCGCGAGCAGGGCGCGATCATCCTCCATGTGCTCCTAGACGACGAGGTTGTCGGCGCGCTCGCGCTTGCCGACGAGATACGGCCTGAGTCGCGTCAGGCGGTGGATGCCCTGCACGAGCTCGGCGTCACCGTCGTCATGATCACGGGCGATGCGGAGGCCGTGGCACAGTCGGTCGCCGCCGAGCTCGGTATCGACCGCGTTTTCGCCGGCGTTCGCCCGGAGGATAAGGCGGCCAAGGTCGCCGAGCTGCAGGCCGAGGGCCTTAGCGTGGCGATGGTGGGCGACGGCGTCAATGATGCACCTGCCCTCGCTGCCGCCGACGTGGGAATCGCGATTGGCGCTGGCACCGATGTGGCCATCGGCTCGGCGGGCGTCATCCTGGCGAGCGACGACCCGCGGTCGGTGCTCTCGGTCATCGAGCTCTCGCGGGCTAGCTACCGCAAGATGCAGCAAAACCTGTGGTGGGCCGCTGGCTACAACCTCATCTCCGTGCCACTCGCGGCTGGGGTGTTCGCGCCCCTTGGGTTCATCCTGCCGATGTCGTTCGGTGCGCTGCTCATGTCGGCGTCGACCGTCGTGGTTGCGCTCAATGCGCAACTGCTGCGCCGGCTCGACCTGCGGCCCGAGCGCATTCAGCCGGCACGGCGCGTTCAGCCGGCACGGCGCGTTCAGCCAGCACAGCGCTGACGCACAGGCGGAGCGGGGCAGACAGCCGTACGGTGCACTCATGACTGTTCTGCTGGATGCCCCGCTCACCATGCTCGACGGACGCGAGACGACGTTTGCCGAGTACGCCGGCAAGGTCGTGCTGGTGGTCAATGTGGCCTCGCGCTGTGGCCTCGCGCCGCAGTATGCCGCGCTCGAGCAGCTGCAGAAGACCTACGGGCCGCGCGGCTTCACGGTGCTCGGCATGCCCTCGAACCAGTTCTTGCAAGAACTCTCGAGCGAAGAGAAGATCGCTGAGTACTGCAATGCCACTTGGGGTGTCACCTTCCCGATGACCGAGAAGGTCAAAGTCAACG